>CAZSUE010000237.1:0-7263 GCA_964609045.1 uncultured archaeon
TGCGATTCTGCGAACATGGCCAAAGGGAGTACCCTTTGCCAATATTCAGCAGAAACGGTTCCTTCGGACTGCGTCTCTGCAAACATTGGAAGAGGAGAACATTGTGACTCTTCCAATATTCAGCAGAATCGGTCCCTGCGGGCTGCGATCCGCGACACATCGAAGATGTTCGGGGAGACTGACAGTGCCGGAGGCACTATGGCGTATTCTGCGAACATGGGCGGAGGGGAAAATGATGACTCCGCCAATGTGCCGGGGGTCGGGATTGTTACACTATGATACGGAGACGAACGAGAACGATAAGCCCGCTTCAGCGCGTAATGTGATATGGGAACTGGACGACGAATCTAACTGAGCCGCTCTCCCCGATCGTGCGCCGCGACGGATAATTATTTTTACTCTGACCGGTATGGGGCCGCCATCGGTTCCGGCCAGGACGAGGCCAGAGAGGACCGCGATAGTTCGCACATGGCCACGGCGGGTGCATGGACACCCCACACCGCACTCCATGGAGCATTGGAGCATATCTGGATCACGATCGCATGGACAGTATAATGCAGTAGAACGGGTTCCTTCGGACTCCTTTCTACGAACATTGTAGCAAACTCGGACCCCGACAGCAAAATGTGACACCCTGAAGCAGGATCGGTTCCTTTGGAGTGGGTCTTTGCGAACATTGATCAAAGGGGAAAATTGTGACCCCGCCAATGCGTCGGGGCTCTCGCTCGTGACAATTCGTGACAATATGTCATGAACGGAATGCTTACATCCCGATAGATTTAGATAAAGAAAGAACAATCCACTCATATTCAACGGAGAGAAGAAGTAGAGGGACCGACGGGTTCGCGCCGGAAGAATGCGAGAGCCTCGAGGTCAGGACAATAGGTGATATCGTGCCGAAACTTCCCGAGGAGATCCTTACACAACGCCTCGAGAATGAACTTTACAAATGTAAACGCCAGTTCAAACACACATTCGAATGCACGGAACCGGCAATGTCCAGCTTTCCGTTGGAGTTCAATGTAGAACTCGTCGACGCACCTGGACCGATATGGGGTGACGGCGAACTCGAGCATCGGTACAGCCACCGGTTCGTCATGAAGATCACCGATAACTATCCGTGGGAGAAGCCATGGATCATCTGGCAGAGCCCGGTCTTTCATCCTAATTTCCAAACACCGGAGGATGGCGGCAAGGTCTGCGTCAATCTCATGGACGATTGGGGTTTCCAGTCGACATTGGTCGATTTCATCCGCTTCATCGAGAAGCTCCTCCTCAACCCCGACCCAGACCATCCCTGGTCAACGGAGACGAACCAGGAAGCGGCGGAATTTTTCAAAAGGAACCCCTATCAACCGCCGGAATCGACGAAAAAGGAGCGGAAGAAGCCAGCCATCGTCAGCGGCGCCAAACCCGCAGCGGCATTGGAACCCGAACCTGAACTCGAACTCGAACCCGCCCCAGAACCGGAGATCGAAGTAGAGGAAAGTTCGCAACCTGCCCTCGCACCCACATTACCCGGCGCTGCAGGACCCGGCGGAGGAACGCCACCGCCGCCACCACCACCACCGAGTGGCGAGAGTTCCATGGCGCCGCCACCGCCACCGGGTGCAGCACCCCCACCCGCACCTGCGCCACCGGAGGAGCCCACCGACATCTCCACTACGACGGGTCCCGCCACGAAAGGTGCATCTCCAACAACGCCCGCACCGCCCCCAGAGCCGGGTCTCGCGCCGCAACCAGGATCAGAAGCGGCACCAAAGTTCGAACCCGAACCTGAACATGAACATGAACATGAACCAGCGCCCGAACCTGAACCCGAGTCCGAACACCTCCCGGAAGCACCACCCGCACCACCGCTGCCCGAGATGCCAACCCATGAAAAAATGCCGACCATCTCGTCCCTCTCCGATGCGCTCGATGCGCTGGAAGAGCTGTGGAACGATATTTGTGCGGCTCGCGATCAGGGACGGTCGGTGGATACCGACGATGCGGAGCATTATTACAGCCGCGGGAAAGCCGCAGTGATCGAACAGGATTTCGATGCGGTGGAGCAATATATCCGGAAGAGCCGTCGCGTCCTCGCCGGTGAGGCCATAGAAGAACCGACCGCGCCCGCAGCGTCTGCGGTGGAAGAAAAATTGGGGATGGAGCCGACCGAGCGCCCCACCCCACCGGAACCGAAACAACAACCGCTCGAAGCACCCATCTTACCAGACCTTCCCGATGAGGCGCCGGATGTCGCGTTGCCCGACCGCGGCGGTACTGCCTCAGCAGCCGGAGTATCCGACAGCGCGGCACCCTTACCCACCTTTCCAGACACCGGGACGACCGAGGAGAAAACGCAAGCGTCGGCCGATACGACCCAACGAGCAACACGAGCGGCGGCGGGAGGTACTGGAACAGGTACAGGTACAGGTACAGATACAAGAACAGGAACGGGTGACGGCGCGGAGTCGGCCGCAGCAGCTCATGAGGAGACGGCGTCGGCGGCCCAGCAGCGTGAGAGCGGGCTCCTCGAGGGGCTGACCTTCGACCAGTTCGTCGTCGGCGGCGGCAACAAGCTCGCGAACGCAGCGTGCATGGCCGTGGCGTCGAACCCAGGTACCACCTACAACCCTCTCTTCATCTACAGCGATGCGGGACTGGGAAAGACCCATCTTCTCAACGCCATCGGCCACGAGGTGCGCAAACGCGACCCTACGTCGCAGGTGATCTATACCACCTCGGAAAAGTTCACCAACGAGCTGATCAAGGCGATACGGTACGAGAAGATCGAGGAGTTCCGGGAACGATATCGGAGCAACGACCTCCTCCTTATCGACGATATACAGTTCCTCACCGGCCAGGAACGGACCCAGGAAGAGTTCTTCCACACCTTCAACGCACTCTATAACGCGAACCGTCAGATCGTCGTGGCCAGCGACCGACCGCCGGAAGAGATCGACGGGCTCGAAACACGCCTCGTATCGCGGTTCAAGGGCGGCCTGATCACCGACATCCAGGTGCCGGACGTCGAAACGCGTACCTCGATATTGATGATGATGGCGGAGCAGGAGAATATCGCCGTTCCCGACGAAGTGGTCAATTACATCGCCAAACAGATCACCAGCAATATCCGCGAACTCAAGGGCGGCATGCAGAAGGTCCTCGCGTTCGCCTCGCTCTCGGGGTCTCCGGTCACCATGACGGTGACAAAACAGGCGCTGGGTACGAAAAAGGCGAAGAAGGAGGGAGGAGCAGCTGCCGCGGCCGCACGAGTATCAGCATCAGAGGGGGCCGGGGCGCCTCCCCGCGCGGGCGCCGCAACAGCCGCCGCCGGTCCGGTCACAGCGGGCTCGGCGCAACCACAACCACAACCACAACCGCAACCGCAATCTCAATCTCAATCTCAAATCCAACCACAACCCGCCGAGGAGCCGGAAGAAGAGGTGGAAGAGCTAGAAGAGCTGGAAGCCGGCTTCAGCTATCTCGTCGAGGAGGAACGGCCGAAATATTGTCTCGAACTCTACGAGCACTACCTCCAGAAGATCGGTCGAGGACTCCTCATCACACGGTCCAACCCGCGATTGGTCACACGCCAGTACGAGCTGGAGGAAGCCAAGATCTACTGGCTCACCGATCGTACCTCGAGCATCCCGACGATCTCGCCACGCCTTGAGACGATGATCTATACGCTGGAAGACTTTTTGGAGATCGAGGAGGAGGGTATCCTCATGCTCGACGGGGTGGAATATCTCATCAGTAACACGAACTTCGATCCGGTGCTGAAATTCCTCCGCGAGATCGTCGACGAGGTCTCAGAGAGCACGACCGTGTTCATCGTACCCATCAACCCATTCGCGATCAACAAGCAGGAACTGAGCATGCTCGAACGCGAGCTGATCTCCATCTCGAAGGACTGAGCCGCACGATGGACGAGATATGATGGACGATATATGATGGACGATGGACGCCGAATACAGAATACAGAATACAGAATACGGAACACCGAACATCGAACATCGAACACCGAACGCGGGATCCTATCGTGAACGCTGCGAAATAGCTATCCTACAATGACCATCGAGACCGATCTATCACCGCCATCCGATAAAGAGGATCAACGATCATGCGGGAACGGACATATGGTTTTGAGCTTGTTTGCGACAACGACCTCGCGCACCGCCCCCTCGTCCGGGACGGCGGCACGATATCGCCTTTGGCCGAAAAAGCTATTAACGCGCCGCGTTGAGTGGGATCTCTTCTCATAAGGAGTTGGAAATGTGACTGCTGGAGAGCCCGCTGGAACGGTCCGTGTCGACGACGGGGGCGCAATCGACCTCGACGAGCAGGAGCGGACCATCGAGATACTCAGGACCACCCGGCGTGTCCTCGCCGACCTCAAGGAACGGGGACTCAATGTCTCGAGCGCCAAGAAGGAGTTCGATCATGCACGACCCGCGTTATTGCGCAACGATTTTACCGCGGCGCGGCGCCATGCGAAACGCGCCAAAAAGTTGGCCACGCGCGCGCTTCGCGCGGCGAAGACGGCGAAACGGACCGCCTCGCGGGCGATTGCCACCGTCGATGCGATGATGGAGAAAGCGGCCGCTGCGGGGTTCGATACCAAGCGTATCCAGTCGCATTATCAGGCGGCGAAACGGGCCTATGACGCCGAACGGTTCGGTGAGGCCATCGATTATTGTACCAAGGTACGCGACGCACTGTACGACGAGCAGACCTATCGCTCGCTGCTCAAGGCGGTGAAGGCGGTCCGACGCCATTTTGACGCACTGGCGGGGAACGATTTCGAGCTCGAGGACGCCGCCTCGCGCATCGAAACGGCGAAAGCGATGATCCGGAACGGAGCGCGGGGCGATGCGCTGGACCAGCTCAGGACGGTGGCAGCCATGCTCGACGACCTCGAGTACCGCGCGGCGGTGGCCAACGGCGAATCGCAGAAACATCTCGTCAATTTCAAGCTCGGCCGGCTGACGGTCCCATATCCAGCAGCCGCAGAACGCGGGACCGGGGGCGAAGAAAGAGAAAGAAAAAGAAAAAGAGAAAGAGATAGAGGAACGCTCACCGCGGGCCATGGATCGAAGCAGCGCACCGCCACTGGCACCGGTCCCGGCACCGGGCGCGAGGCGGAGCAGTTGGAAGAGGAACTTCAGCAGCATGCGGAGACCGGCCTTATCGAGGGGTACACCTTCGAGACCTTTGTAGTGGGCGAGAGCAACCGGCTCTGTTATACGATCGGGCTCGAACTGGCTGCCAACCCCGGTGCAAAATACAACCCGTTCTATGTCTATGGCGGTGTGGGCATCGGCAAGACCCATCTCCTCAACGCCATCGGCAATGCAGCGGAGATGAACGATCCGACCCATGAGATACTCTATACCACCGCGGAACGGTTTGCGTCAGAATTTGTCAATGCACGCCGGGAAGGGTCGCTCGAATCGTTCCAAACCGAATATCGGACGCTCGATCTCGTATTGATCGACGATTTCCAGTTCTTCCCCCCCGATCAGGAGATCATCGACGAATTCTACCATACCTTCAATTCGCTCTATAACGCGAACAAACAGCTCGTTATCGCGGCAGATCGGACTGCGGAGGAGCTGCATTGGCTCGGACCGAAACTGATCAGCCGGTTCAAGAGCGGTCTTCTCACCACTATCAAACCGCCCGGGTTCGAGGTGCGGAAAAAGATCCTCGCACAAGAGGCCAATGAATTGAAGCATTCTTTCCCCGACGAGGTGCTTCGTTATATCGCGCGATTGGTCACGAGCAACATCCGCGAACTGAAAGGCGCACTCCGCCGCGTGGCGGCGCAGGCGTTCGTGGCCGATACGAAGATCAGTACCGCGCTCGTCCAGGACGCCCTCGAGGATTTCATCCAAATGGAGGCCGCGTTTTCCGCCGACACACTCCCAGCGGGCGGATCGGAGATAGGCGCGCCGGAGCAGGCGCGGGAGACGGGCGATGCGAGCGATGCGGGTGATGTGGGCGATGCGCCGAGGCAGCATGCGGCGATGGACCATATTTATGAGGCCACGCCGTCGCGCGCGGCGCGGCCGAAGGAGGATGCGGGCGCATCCACAACCCGATTTCCATCGACCACATCGACATCCATCTACGAACCCATGATCTACGAACGACCGCGCGATGCCGACGAGATCGTAACTGAGCCGATCTTTAGCCGCGAACGCGCTCCCGGCGCTGGCATGGAACCGCGATGGGACGGATTGGGCGCGGCCAGGGACGACGACGACGACGGCGAGGCGATCGGTTCCGACCTCGACACAGATATCGATCTCGATATCGATAGTGATATCCAGCGACAAATGGAACGCGAGATGGAGATGGATACGAAGCGCACGACGCCCACACTTAAGGCGGGTGGGAGCTATCTCGTGTGTGAAGAGCGTGCACGGTTCGCCTATCGCCTCTATCAGGAGCAGCTTGCGGAGCTGGACCGGGGGTTGATACTCACCCGCGAGCATCCGCGGCTCCTTTGTGCGCGATGCGAGCTTTCCGATCGGCCCGCGCAGAAGATCGTGTGGGTCACGGACAAGATCTCCAACGAACCGACGCTGGCGCCGGAGGTCGAAGCGGTCGGCGAACGGCTGACGGATTTTTTCGTACGCAACGAGCCCGGCGTCTGCATCTTCGACGCACTGGCACCACTCCTCGACGCGGTGGGGTTCGAGCCGGCGATCCATTGGCTCCGTCGCACCGTGGACATCGTGGAGAAGTCCGAGGTTCGTTTCATCGTTGCGCTCGATTTGTCGCAATTACCGCGTCGTCGGCTCGACATTTTGAAACACGAATTCGAGGTCGTCACGGCAACGGTCTGAGACGGACGCGTCCCCTCGATCTCCTTACCGCCGTTGGCTGGACACGAAATCTAAAATACTTTTATTGTTTCCATATGGAATGGTCCTGTCGCGGCCACCGGCCCCAGCCGAGCGATCGAGGCGTAGGCAATGAACTACGAGCGTATTGTCGACCGATTATGGACATGTCGGACCTTTATACTCTACCTCAAGAGCCGGGGCAAGGATACGACCCAGGAGGAGCAGTTGTTCGAGAGTGCGCGGCGGCCGCTGCTCGAGCGGGATTGGGACCACTGCAGCGACATAATCGAGACGATACTCCACGGTGGGTACCGTATACCGGAATTCGAGTGGATCGATGCGCACCTTACCGGCGCGGGATTGAGATCTTTTGCCGTATCGGTGACGCTCCCGTCAACCACCACGCACCCGGCGAGGATCG
>CAZSUE010000238.1:0-7259 GCA_964609045.1 uncultured archaeon
ATTTTGCACTGTTCGCAGAATCTGCCACGTTTCGCGGTGCGAAACGGCACGCTCCCCGAACATCTTCGATGTATCGGGGATCGCAGCTCGAAGAGACCGTTTCTGCTGAATCTGTACGGTGCGTTGCGATCCAGCCGATCCAGATAGTTATGAAGAACAATGCTGGGGCTATATTTTCTCGTGGGTAATATAAGTTTATCGTTAGCGTCAGGCGGGTTTGCGGATTGCATAGCTGTGCGCCGATCTGGTCGATGACCGATACGGATGCGTGGATATGGTTGGCGTAGCGCGGCGTGCAATTGGCTCTCGACGGTGTGAGAGGCTGAGGAACCCGAGGCACCCGAGGAACCCGAACCCGAAGCCGAAGAGGTTTTAAACCCGATGACGGATTAATCGACCT
Source organism: uncultured archaeon (assembly GCA_964609045.1). GTDB lineage: Archaea > Thermoplasmatota > Penumbrarchaeia > CAZSUE01 > CAZSUE01 > CAZSUE01. The sequence goes on from CAZSUE010000238.1 coordinate 401, forward strand.
AGCTATTGGTCTGTATGGGTGATATAGAATGTACGATCGACCATTCACAACCACACTGAAAATCACGCTCACGCTCATCATCGTTACGCTATTGGCATCGCTCCCGCTCTTCACCGCGTTCATCGGTATGAACGCGGCCGCACCGACGAGCGGCGGGCTCGATGCACATGATCTCGGGCTCGGATCGACTTCGCGTTCTTCGACCCCCTCGTGGGCCGGTGGAGCGGCGGCTAAGGCACCATGGTGGGAACGGACCGCGCTCGACGCGGATCGGAACGGTATCGATGATGCATTGGATCGTGCGCTCGCTCAATTCTCCCATTTTTCGGGGTATGGAGCGGACGCAGAAGCGGAGGCGGACGACGGTAGGGTGCCGATCCTCATCGCCTACGATCGTCCCCCCACCGACACCGATCTTGAGGCGCTGGAGCGGCTCGGTGTCGTCCCACACAGCGTGTTTTCGTATGTGGATGGCGTGAGCGCACGTGAGGTGCCACTGGCAACCGTGCCATCGATCGCGGCGCTCCCGCATGTGGTGATGGTCGAAGAGCAATCGATCTACGAACCGGCGCTCGATGTCGCTGCAAGTGCGCTCCGCGCCCGCGATTCAGCCGTCTATCCCGATACGGTCTGGACCGATCTCGGCTATACCGGTGCCGGGGTCGTCGTGGCGGTACTCGATACCGGTGTGGACGAGAACCATGAATCGCTCGTGGACAAATATATCGGCGGTGCAGATTTCAGTTATCCGGTGGTGGCCACGGGCAACCCGAGCGATTCCGACGGGCATGGGTCGCACTGTGCCGGTATCATCGCCGGCACAGGCGGGGCCCAGGGCGACTATCGCGGCATCGCGCCCGATGCGTCGCTTTGCGATGTGAAGGTGCTCGACAGCTTCGGCCCGAGCTACGCCGATCAGGTCATCGACGGCGTGGAGTGGTGTATCGAACACAAGGATGAGTACGGTATCGATATCATGAGCATGAGCCTCGGTGGGCGTGTCAATAGCGACGGTACCGGGCTCGAATGCGAGACGGTCAACACCGCGATCGAGAACGGGTTGGTCGCCGTGGTCGCGGTAGGCAACGATGGTACTGCGGGTTATATCCCGTCACCGGCCGCTGCCGACGATGCGATCACCGTTGGGTCGGTCTACGACTACGGCACGGTGGACCGCGCCGACGACGCCCACGAGCAGTACTCGAACACCGGCCCGCGCCTCGACGACGGCGACGCCGATGCACGGGACGAGCTGAAACCCGACCTCTGCGCGCCGGGCACCTCGATCATGTCGGTCCAGGCAAACACCCACGCCACCTATGTGGGCAAGAGCGGGACCTCGATGGCCGCTCCCATGGTCAGCGGCGTGGTGGCGCTCATGCTCGACGCGAACCCGTCTTTGAGCCCTGCAGCGATCAAACGCATCCTCCACGATACTGCGGAGGCGCGCGGCAGCGCTCACAATGCGTCGCTGGATCAGAAATATTCGACCGCGTACGGGTGGGGTATCGTCGACGCGTACGGCGCGGTCAAGCGCGCCGCCGATCTCATCGCGCTCGCGATCGATGCGCCCAACACCACGGGCGGCGGGCGGGAGATGAGCGTCCAGTCTTCCATCCCCTTTACGGATACCGCCTATAGCACCGGCGCGGATCATCTCACCTTCCAGATGCGTATCCCCAGCAGCTTCGGTGAGCCGATGAATATTTCCGTCGAGTGCGCAAATACCATCGATCACGAGATCGCGATCTTAGAACCGGAGAATAATCTCGGTGACTGGGTGGTGCAAGGGTCCATCACCTTCACCGGTACGGTCACAAGCGCCACCACCGTCCAGCCCATGCTGCGGTTCCAGACGATCACGCCGCGGACCGCGTTGACGCGCAATTACGAATTCGACGCGACGGCCACGCTCAACGATGCCAACGCGACGGCCGCTGAACACACCATCACCGTCACCGCACAGACGGAGGAGGAACCGGATTTCGCCGTCACCCGCGACGATATCACATTCGACCCAGAGGATCCCACGGTGGGTGAGACGGTGCTCATCAGCGCCGAGATCAATAACTCGGGCACGGCGCCCGGTGTCGCGGTGGTGGCGTTCTATGACGGGCCTGCAAATACGGGCGAGGAGATCGGGACCGATACAGTGGACATCCCCACCGGTGAGATGCGCGTCGCGCAGACGCAATGGACCGCCACCGCGGGGACGCATACGATCACCGTGGCGGTCGATCCCGACGATACGGTCAACGAGACAAGCGAGCTGAACAACCAGGCGTCCCGGACGCTCATCGTGAGCGGGGGCTCGAACCTCCCGCCGCACGCGGTGCTCAATGTCGAACCGCAAGAGCCGGTAGTGGACCAGGAGGTCCAGTTCGACGCCTCGCTTTCGTGGGACCCCGACGGCGATGTCGCATTCTATTATTTCGATTTCGGCGACGGGACGAACACCGGCTGGACCGCCGAATCGATCGTGACGCATATCTACTACAGCGCCGGCGACTACGAGGCCTCGCTCCAGGTCCAGGACAACGGCGGGGCCAATAGCACCAATGAGGCGACGGAACAGATCACCGTGCGCGGCGGGGAAGACCTCGATGTCTTTCTCGATGCGGGGGAGCAACTGTCGCTGGTACTACCGGGAACGGAACTGCGCGCCGACTGTCCCAACGGGTTCACACCGGTCGGCCCCGGTGGCGTCATCGGGACCGTCGAATGGCGTGAAGTGGGGCTCTGGAAGATGGAGTGGCCGGAGACGATGACCGTCAAGGACCGTATCAGGTTCCGGGCGTGGCTCGACAATACCGGCACGGAAGACCTCGAGAATATCCAGCTCGAGTTCACCCTCCTCCAGAACGGGAGCGAGATGGTCGCCCCCACCGAGTCCGAGCGGATCAGTATCGCAAGCGGCGACCCCGCCGTGGCGGTGGCACTCAGCGCCGATATCCCGCAAACCGAGCTGAAATACCGCGATCTGCTGGCGATGAAGGTCCGTGTCAAGAGCAACAGCGACGATCTCGACCTCATCTACGGTACCGAGGAATACATGTCTGGGTTCGGAACGGTGGCGTTGCCACATAAGAACGAACTGCCAGTGGTGGACGCCGGTGACGCCGTCACGATCATCGAGGGCGAGACGGTCGAGTTCTTCGGCACCGCCAGCGATCCCGACGGGGAGCTCGTCGCCGTAAAATGGGACTTCGAGGGAGACGGTGTGAACCTGTGGGAGGGCGAGGAGCTCAGAGCGGTGGAGTATCGCTACACTACACCGGGCACCTATTATGCGAAGCTGACCGTGACCGACGACGACGGTGGGAGGAGCAGTGATACGCGGAGGGTCCGCGTCATGGAGGAACCGCCCAATAAGATACCCTATGTGACCATCCTCTCGCCGGCGAACATGTCCAGCGTGCAAGAGGTTGTCGAGTTTCGCGGGACTGCGTACGACGATGACGGGACGGTGCAATATGTCGAACTCCGTATCGATGAGCGGCCCTGGCTGCACGCCGAAGGCGGTGAGGAGTGGGTGCTCGAGTGGAACTCGCGCCGGGTCGAGAACGGCGTCCATAATGTGACGGCACGCGCGTACGACGGCGAGGCCTATTCTGATGCGGTCACCATCCGCATCGCGGTGGATAATATCAACCACGAGCCCGCGTTCATCTGGTTCAAGGCGCGGCCGGCCGATATTGTGAACGATGGGTCGGCGACCGTCCATTTCTCCGCCAAGATCGTCGACGACGACGGTGTGGACGATATCCGGGCCGTTGCGGTCAACCTCAGCCTCCTCGGCGGATTGACCGAGCAGCCGATGTACGATGACGGGACGGGAGGCGATGAGTCGGCCAACGATAATATCTACTCGTATGAGCTGGCGGTGCCGGCGACGGTCGCCGCCGGCCCGCTCACCGTCGAAGCATGGACCGTCGATCGGAGCGGCGCACTCACCACCGATACGGTTTCCATCACGGTCTATCAGGTCAATGAAGCGCCACGGATCAGAAGTACGAAATTGAACCCAACCAGCATCCCGAACGATGGTGTGACGCAGACGAGGATCACGATAGAGGTGGAGGACCCGAACGGGCTCGATGACCTCCATAGCGTGACCATCGATCTGGCGCCGCTCGGCCATCAAGGGGAGGAGCCGATGTACGATGACGGTGGCGCGGTGGACGAAATAGCGGGCGACGGGGTCTTTACTATCACCACCTCCGCCAAGCGGACGGTACCCGCCGGTGAGAAGACACTGACCATCACAGTGACGGACCGCGCCGGCGAGACGGCGTCACAGACGCTCACGCTCGAGCTCACCGCCTCCGAGGAGGATACCACCGACGAGGCGGAGGAGGGTGACGATACCGATGAGGACGCGGCGCTACCCGGCTTCGGGCTGTCCGTCACACTGGTCGCACTGGCGGGGATCAGCGCCGCGGTCGTATCCACTTCGCATTATCGGAAGCGCCGCTCGTCCTAAACCGATCCACGCGGCGTTCGACCGCGCTCGGGTTTGATCTGACCCGATCAGATACCGACGAGCGTGTTGGAGATGCCGTTCGCGCCGGCCTCGACGACGAACGAGACGGCGACGAGCACGCCGAGCGTGATGGCGCCCACGGCGAGGTTCCGTTCCTTCAGCTCTTTTTCGATGGGGATATCGGGCGTGATCCGCACGAGAATCTTGAGCGCGAGGAAGATGCCGATGACCGCCATGACGATGCCGATGAGGATGCCGACGAGCGCGAGGACGAACGGTACCAGCGCAGCGTCGTGGGTGACCGATGCGCTGATCGCGGCGATGCCGGATTTGATAATATTGCCCATGGAGAAGACGACGCCGATCATCACCAGTCCCATGGCGAGGTTCCCGTCCCGGAGCTCTTTGAGCAGTTCGAGGTTCGGCATCACGCGGTCGAGGAGCTTGATGCCGAGGTAGATCGCCACCATTGCGAGCACGAGCCCCAGGACCAATTGCACGATGCCGCCGATGATCGGCCAGAGCGATAACGGCTTGCCGATCTCGAACGGCTTCGTATTTGTGCGCAACCCGCTGTTCGGATTCAAGATCTTGTAATGGTGCGTGCCGCTCTCCATTGTTTTATCGATGGTGAAGGTCGCGATGAAGGTCGTCGCATTACCGGTCTGGATATTGGTATGTTCCTTCTGCTCCATGGCGATCCATTGTTCGTATGTGGTGCCGGGGTCGATGATGAGGAGGGGCGCGGTTCGGTCGTCGCCCTCTTCCCATTGGATCGTCGCCTCGAAGATAAGCTCGTCACCATGGCTCTTGGGCTCGAAGGTCTCGGTCTCGTCGATGATCAGCTCCGATGCCGCCGGCGCGGCGAGCGCGGTCAGTGACGACACTACGAGGACCGCAATGCAGCACCATCGCGCGATTTGGCTCGTTTCCATAGGCACACCCATCGATAGGAACGGTTGTCGACTCTCAACACAACGCTGTTATATGTAGCTTTCTCGCGCTCGATGGAGCGGAGGGGCGTGTCGTGTCGTGTCGTGTCATGTCATATTGTGTCGATTCGTGAGGGGGGTGACGCGGTCGGGCCGGACCAATATTCATAGGGCGAGAAGTGTGTACCGGTGGCCGTGCACTCTACCACGCGCGATTATCGGCTTCTTCTCGTCTCCGCCATCTGCGTCAACCTCGTTCGCGGGATGCTGTTCCCGATCATCCCGCTCTATGTCGTCGACACGGGCGGGAGCTACTACGCGGTGGGGCTCGTCGTCGCGATGCCGCTGCTCGTCACCGCGATCATGCACTATGGCTGGGGTATCATCTCAGATGCGCTGGGGCGACGGCGTGAGATCCTTCTCGTGGGTGGGACGGTGGGCGCGCTCCTCTTCCTCCCCATGCCGTTCGTCTCCGTGCCACTCCTCGTGGTGCTTCGGTCGGTCCAAGCCGCGTTCCTCGCCAGCGCGGTGCTCGCCAACGCGCTCGTGACCGAGTATCGGCCGGAGTCGAAAGGGGTCTCTATCGGCGATCTCAATATCTTCACCGCGATCGGATGGGGCACGGGCGGCGTCATTTCCGGGTTCGTGTTCGCGCACGGGACCGCGTTATTCTTCTTCCTCTGCGCCGTCATGCTGGCGCTCTTCGCCGCGCTCTTCGTATTCTTGCGCGAGCCGCCGCGGAAGGTCGGGGAGGGGTCGGCGGCGGCGGTCGCGCTCCCTACGCGGCATCGGCGGGAGCTCGGTGCGCTCTTTGTAACCACCATCCTCCTCCAGTGCGGGAACTATCTCGTGTTCACGCTCTTTCCGATCCATGTACGCAAACTCCTCCTCGATCATCTCGTGCCCGGGCCGGTCGCGGTCAGCGTCGTGGGCGTGCTCGTGGGCGTCGCGTCGTTCACCGGCATCCTCGTGGCGCGGCCGATCGGGCGGCTCTGCGATGGCGGGCGCGAGGTCTGGACGCTACGGATGTCGCTCCTCTTCTATTCGCTTCTCTGGCTCGCGCTCGCATTTACGCATCACCCGTTCGTCGTGTTCCTCGTGTGGCTGCAGCCGGTCTGGACGACCTTCCAAGTGGCGAGCGTCGCCTATATCTCGCAAAAGACCACCCGCGCGAACCGCGGGAAGGGGGTCGGGTTCGTGTTCCTCGCCGTGGGGGTCGGGAGCATTATCGGAAGCGGTGCGGCCGGCGTGCTCGCGAGTTTCCTCCCGCTCGCACATGTCTTCCTCGTCGCCGCCGGTGCCGTTGCCTGCGGGTTCATCCCAACGCTGCTCTATCTCCGACCGGCATCCGCCGGCCGGTGAGCGGTCCGCGCGAATCTGGACGGGAGGAGCGCGTCATTTATACTGCCCATAAGGTCGCTGGGCACGGGTTAGGTGTATCTAT
>CAZSUE010000239.1:0-5403 GCA_964609045.1 uncultured archaeon
TTGCGCAGCAAAACGTGGCCGATATGCGAACGCTGCAACAATTTCGAACCTCTTCAGAAAGTATTCAGCAGAAACGGTCCCTCCGGGCTGCGTTTCTGCGAACACTGCAAAATTTCGACCCCCTTCAGAAAGTATGACAAATTGAAAGGGGTCGAAATTGTTACAATATGACAAAGTGTCGAGGTCCTCAATTGTAGCACCATAAAGCCTATGAAAAACAATCGGGGGGTGGTGGCCCAAACCCCAAACCCTAACCCCGAGTCCCTTGTTTTTCATGCCAATTCAATTCAATTCAATTCAATTCAATTCAGTTCAGTTCGATCCGATCCGATCCGATCCGGCGTTCAGTTCACTTTTTCATCATGATGTTCAAATTTGGTTCTTCGATCGTTTCCCATGATGATATAAAACTCGTTCGCCACGACCCGATTGCGCGTCCCCTTCGCCCAGCGTCTCTCTCCATCGCACGCGTCCCATAGATGTAGGGGCGGTCTGCCTCGACCGTTGTGGGACGATCCTGTGGCCCTATTATCTCGAAAGAGTGTTCCGGTATGGCTCCCGATCACAATGCGAACGACCCCGAGTCCCCATCCCAAACGCGGGATGCACCCGCCGCGACGAGTGACCCATATGCCGAGCTGGCGCGAAAACTGGACTCGCTCTCACACCCCGCGTTTCGTGACGAGCTGGGCACGATCAGGTCGATGATCGAGCGTCACGAGCCGCTGGAGCAGATCAATTCGGCGTTGGAGTCCGTTCGCGAGTCGATCTTCGCAACGCTCGAGACCTCGATGACCGACGACTGGACCGATTATATCGAAACATATAAAACGGACGACGACGCGCCGCGCGCCATCACACGAACCGACGGTAATGGAGCGCACCGGGACGGAACTGCCGCAGACGCCACCGCCCGCGGCTCCGGCTCCACCTCTGCCTCCACCGCCGCTCCCGCCCCCTCGAGAGAGGAGATGGAACAGCAGTTGGAACAATGGTCAGCGGCGGGGTATAGTGTCCGAGCGTTACGCCGTAAACTGGATCGGAACGGTGTCGAGGCGGCGCGAGCGTTATTTGCCCGTTTTCGAAGGGGCATCGACGCGCTCGAGGCGGGGAAACGCAAGCTCCGGGGGCTGGATACCATCGGTTTCGAGGAGGACGCAAGCGCTCTGGATGCGATGGGCACCGATCCATTGAGCGCCGACGAATACCTCGCCGGGGTCGAACGGCTCGAGAAAATGATCGGATCTCGACACGCGTTATTACAGCGCCTCAGCCAGAAACTCGATGCGTGGCAGAGCGAAGGTTATCGGGTGGAGGCGCTCTACGATGTGGTGGAACTTCCACCGGCGCAGCTCATCGAACAGATCAACGCGTTCGAAGAGGCGATCGCAACACTGCGTGCGCTGCGGCGACATTTTGCATCGCTCGAACCATACTGTGGCCAAGAGGAGGCTGCATCGGTCCGTGCGCTTTTGAGCGAGCCGCAGTCGGTAGCTGCGGCGCAAGAGGCGGTGGCGGGTCTCGAAGCGAAGTTGGGTGACGCGCCTGCGTATCGGAAGCAGGTCGAAGAGAGGATCAGACACTGGTCCGACGAGTATGATGTCCATCTATTGGAAGTGCGGCTCGATGGACCGCCAGTCGTTCTTGAAGAGGCGGTGTCGAGGTTCGAGCGCGGTATCGAAACGCTCCAGCAGATCGAAGACAGTCTCGCACAACTCGATACCACCGGCCATACCGCGGAGGTCGCCGCACTCTTGGAGCGGTTGCGCGATCCGATGCACGCCGATGCAGCGGTGACGGCGTTCGAAGAGCTCAAGAGCGCCATCGAAATGGATCGGCAGTATCGCAGCTTTGTCACAGAACGGCTGACCGAATGGCGGGAGGAGGGGTACAATGTCGAAACGATCGAGGCTGCGCTGGAGGGCGATATCGAAACGCTGATGGAGACGGTCCGCAGGTTCGAGCTGTTCCGTTCCAACGTGCCCGAGTATACGGCGCGGATCGAAGCGCTGGAGGGCGACGCCGCGCTGGCGCCTGTGCGCTTGACCGAGCGGATCGAAGCGTTGGTTCCACTGCTGCGCGACCCCTCACGCCGCGACAGGCTCGAAGCGGATCTGGATGCATTGGAAGCAGAGGCTGCCAACGCACGCTCGGAAGCAAAAGCGCTCCGTTCCACCATAGAACGATGGCAAGATGAGGGATATAGGGCCGAAGCGCTGCGCGTGGCACTGGCCAACGGTGGCATCGAGCGAATGAAAGGGGCGGTCGAGACGCTGGAACCGAAGCTCACAACGGCGCGTGAGCTCCGCACCAGATTGGAGGCGCTCCCTCGGCGTGATGTTGCAGCAGACTATCGGGCGCTGGCCCGGCGCTTCTCACCATTCGATCTCGACGAGCTTGCAACGCTCATCGCCGAGCTCGAGAAAGTCGAGAAAAAGGCCGAGGACGCATGCGAACGGCGTGAACAACTCTCGACCCTAATCGAGCGCTGGCAGCAGAAAGGGAAGCTCTCCGCCGATGCTGCCGAAAGGCTTCAACCACGCCTCGATCGCCCCATTGACCAGGCCGAGGAGCGAGTGGGGTCGGTGGCGTCGAAGCTCGAGACGCTCAATAGATACAAACTGGAGTTCGGCCTCTACGACGGCTGGAAATATCTCGACGAGGAAGAGAGCGCGCGGTTCGAAGCGGCGCTGAAGGACCCCGCGCAGATCGGGTTTGTCGAAGATACCTTCCAGCATATCAAGACGCTGCGGAGCGAAGAGCAACGCGAACGGGAGCGATTGGAGGAAAAGATCCGGGCGCTGAAGCGTGAAGGCTATCAATTGGAGCGGCTCGAAATACTCGCGGGCGATCGCAAACGCTCCAACGCCGAACTCAACGCAGCGCTCGTCTCGGTTGAGCACGATATCGAGCGACTGGAAGCGCTCGCGGAGACGGTGGACGAACTGGCCGAGCGCGATCGTGGTGGCGACTATACCGACGAGATCGCGTCGATCTGCGACCAGCTCACGCATCCCGAGGCGCTTGCGGAATTGACAAAGCGCGTCTACCAGCTCAAGAGCCGTGTGGGGGCAAACGAGCGCAGGCGCCGGCAGCTCGTCGAGGAACTCGCCGGCATCGAGGCGGAGGGCTATTCCATCGATATGCGTGAGCTGCTCCCCCGCGACGAACATGCCTCGATCAAAGAGGCGCTCGCGGGCGCGAGCGACGGGAACGAACCGCCGGGAGACGCGAGCATGCTCGGAACGGTTGCGCGCCAGCTCACGCTCGAGCAGCTCGAAACGGTGCTCGATACCGTCCAACGACGGCGTGAGACATTGCATGCGCTCCAACAACGGTACCGCGAGCTGCGCAACAAGTGTGAAGCGATCGGCGTGCAACCAGAGCGGAGGCTGGAGGAGGAGCTCTATGCCATCGGTGCGGTGAAGACACTACCGGCGCGGCTGGAACGGCTCGAGGAAAAACTCGATCGGCATCGCGCCGAACGCGCTCGATCGATCCAGACCATCGAGGAGTGGGACAAAGATGGATACGATGTCGGGTGGGTCATGGCGAAGGTCGATGCGGGCCCCGACGAGCTGGCGCGGGCGGTGGAGAAGTACGGAGGACTGATCGAGACGGCAACGGCGCAGTGGCGGAAGCTCGATGCGTTGGGATCGGTCGATCATCGCGGCGATGTCGAATCGTTCAGAACGAAGATCAAACACCGGCTGGGTCTCGGGCCCAAAGAGGCACGCGCGCAGCTCGAGGCGCAATATCGAGCGCTCAAAGAGAGGATCCAAGCCGAAAAAGAAGAGCGCCGCAAGATGCTTACGACAGTGGAGGCGTTTGCCGACGAGGGGTATGACATCACCGCCCTCGACGGTGTGGAGGAAATGACGCTGGCGCGGGCGCGGGAGACGATCGAGGCGTATCGGCGCGATATCGGAACGCTGCAGGAGATCAAGAACCGGGTGGAGGCGTTTTTCGCGCAACCGCTGGTAAAAAAATATCTCCCGCTCTCGGATGAGGAGCGCGCTGCATTGGCGCGGCAATTTCGCGACCCCGGTGCGGTGGACGCACTCCGTGATGTGCTGGCGTCGCTGGAGAAACGGCTGGAGGCGGCGAAGAACGATGTGCTCACCGCCAATTTGGACAAGATGAAGGCATGGCGCGAGGAGGGGTATACGACCACCGGGTTGGAAGCGGTGCTGGATGAAACATTCGCGGTGATGGAGGAACGGTTCGCACAATATGAACGCAATCTCGCGCAGCTCGAAACGCTCAGAGATGAATTCGGATCGATGGAGCCGGAGCTGGAGGTAAAGGAGCGCCAACGACTGCGTACCCTCTTCAAGAACCCGTTGAAGCTGGGGACTTTGGAGGCTGCGTTCGCGGCGGTCAAGAAACGGCATCGTGAGGGGCTGGAGCTGCGCGCCGCCATCGAGGATGAGCTCGCGCAGTGGGATGCGGAAGGGTTCGATACCGGTGCGCTCCGCGAGGCCGTCGCCAATGTGCGGGACCCCGCCGAGCTCGGATCACAGCTGGAGACGATGCGGGCGCGGGTCGAAGAGGTACGCGCGCTGCGGGAGCGGCGGGAGCGTCTCCCCTCGTTCCTCCTGGAGGAGGAGGCTGAAGTTGAGGTTGAGGCCGAGGAGCGTCTCCCCGACGACCCCGCCGTGCTGGACGACGAACGCCGGCGTGCGATAGAAACGCGGCTTTCTGCGCTGGAGGCGGACGCGGCGGCGTATAAGGAACGGCTGGACCAGTACGAGCGGAAGCTGGACGATTATTCGGCAGCGGGCTACGAGCTGCGGCCCTATGTCAAACGGTTCGAAAAACTGAACGCGGACCCCACCAGGCGTGGCATGGAACGGTTCGCACAACGCATGGCCACATTAGAGCGTCAGATCGCGCAATTGGAGTCGTTCAAAAAACAATTGGACGAACTGGACGTGACCGGGTTCGAGGAGATGGTCGCGCCGATCAGGCGTGAGATGAACGATCCGGACAATGTTGCGGAGCTGGAGCTCGCACTCAACGCGCTGGAGAACGCGGTTGCGATCTATCAGAAGAACAAGCAGATGCTAGAGCAGCATATCGCGTTCTATGAGCGCCAAGGCTACTCCACCGCGCTGCTCGAGAACCTCACCCATCAAGAGATCCGCGGGGCGGATGTCCTACTGCGCGAGTTCGAGCTGAAAATCGAAGAGCTCGAGCGGCTCCTGACCAAGGTGGAGCAGCTCACCGATCGCACCGAGGCGTACAAGAGCGAGCTTTCGGAACTGATCCCGATGTTCTCGCGGCCCGAAGATATCGAGGAGCTCAAAGAGCGCGTGACGGTCATCGAGGAAAAGGTCGCGGCGGAGAACGCGGCATCTGTCAGCGTGGAAGAAAGAGAGTTCAAGGGCGACTACACCATCG
>CAZSUE010000239.1:5413-7252 GCA_964609045.1 uncultured archaeon
ACCTCCTCGACGCGGCACTGGAGGAAAAGCGTGTCAAGGACGGTATCGAACCGAGCGGAAAGGCCAGGGCTGTGGAGGCAAAGCGGCCGGTGGCACAGGCCGAGTTTGCTTCGGGCACGCCGAGCCCGGAACCGGTGACGGCGGAGGTGCCCACCGCACCCAGCGGCGATGAGGGAACGGGAGAGGAGACGGCCGAAGGCGAAGACTACGAGTTCGTCTTCGAGTACGAGGGGGGAGAGGAAACGGAAGAAATGGAGCCGGATGCAGATGCGAGATCGGCGCACTCTGAGCCCGTAAGAACGGTGGCGGGGGAAGCAGGAGACGAAACGGCGGTGGAACGTGAGATGGAGGTGGAGATGGAGACGGGTGAGCAAACGCCGCAACCTGCAACGGAACCCCCGTCCGCACCCGCGACGAAGAGGCCAACAGCAACGGAACGCTCCGCACCTGCGGCTGAGGCGGCGGCACCGTCGAAAACGGCGATGTCGAGCCGCCGTCCGAGTGCCGGTCACAGTTCCAGCATGGATCTGGGGGCGATGCTCTCACAGATCACCGGCTCAGGCGGTGGGAGCGACGAGGATGGAGGGGTGAAAACATCACTGGATACGGCGACGGAGATGGACGACCGCGATGCGTTGCGAGCCGAGATCGAGGGTTGGAGCGAATTCGGGTTCGACACCGCGGCCATCGGTCTCGACGAACCGCGGCTCGATGCGATGTCCGTCGAGGAGCTCGTCGATGCGGTGGAGCGGGGTCGCGAGGTGATGGAGCATCTCCTCTCGCTCCTCGACATCCTCGCCAGCCTGGACCGCAGCTATCACGCCGATGAGATCGATGCGTTAGAGCGCTCGATATTGGGGTTCGAAACCGACCGAGAGACACTGGACGAAGCGGTGGACGCGCTGGTGGAGCAAGTCGAGTCAGAACTGGACGAGCGGTTGAACCTGCAGGAGAAGGTGCTCATCTGGCAGAGCGAGGGCTACGATACCACCGCCTTGGAGGCGCTCTTCGATGCCGACATCGAGTTGTTCCGGAACACGGTCAACGATTACGAGTCGTTGTTCGTCGATGAATGATCGCCCCCAGTCGCCCGTAGCGCGGTTCTATTCTCGCTTCTCCCTCCTACGATAGGCTTATAACCACAGAGGGTCGTGCTGCCGAACACACACCGGGCGCCGGCTTTGGCCGTTTCAATCGTGTCGTGTAAGTGTATCGTTCTCTTTTTGGTCTGGTCCCGCTCGGTCGTCGGTGATCACGATGAAATCGAAATGGATCACACACAAGGGTGAACGGCTCTTCTATAGTAATTACTCCAATTTCGGTGACGACCTCGACGCACTCGCCGAGGAGGTCCGTGCCGCAGATTCGGTGGTGTGCGATCAGCCGAAAGACTCAGCCCGCGTCATCGTCGATGTCCGGGGCACCACCGGCACGAGGGAAGCGATGGATGTGTTCAAGCAGAGCAGTAAGCGTACGCAAGCACACATCCATAAAATGGCGCTGCTCGGGATATCGGGCGTGCGCAAGGTCCTCTATCAGGCGGTGATGCGGTTCTCCGGTCAGAAGAACTCGAAGCCGTTCGACGATATCGAGGCGGCGAAAGAGTGGTTGGTGGAGACGTAGACCGATCGCGCGAACTCAGCCACTGGAAAAGGGACTGGCCGAGAATCCATTTCATATCATGTGCGCGAAGTTCTAGTACTTGGATATTTCGGATTCAGCAGAAATGGTCCCTCCGGGCTGCATTTCTGCGAACACCGCGAAAATGAGTACATTTTCCCGGAATTCAGCAGAATCGGTCCCTTCGGGCTGCGTTTCTGCGAACATGGCCAAAGGGAG
>CAZSUE010000240.1:0-7214 GCA_964609045.1 uncultured archaeon
TATCGTCCCGCTCGTCATCGCCGTTTGCGCGGTGGTCCTCCTTCCGGATACCGCTCCCGATGTCGAAGTGCTCGAAGCGCGACCGACCGACGGTGCGGTACTTCTCCGATGGGAGCCGCCTCCTGAGCCCGGGTATCGCGGTGTCGAGATATCTGTCCAGCCCAACGGCTCGAGGGCGGTGTTCGACGCATCGCAAACGCGATGGAATATCACCGGACTGGATAACGCGACTTCCTATACTTTCGAGGTCTCAGCTCGATACGAGAGGCGGAGGCATTCCACCGGTCGGCGCGTCACCGTTACGCCGCATGCGAACGCGTCGCCGGTCGAGGCCAGCGAGCAGTCAGACGGGAGCGGATGGAGTCGCACGGCGGGGGCCATCCTCTCCGGTGCGATGAGCGCCGGGGCCATGGTCATCCCCGGTATCAGCGGCTCGTTCATCCTCATCCTTCTCGGCACCTACCAGTCGATCATCGGTGCGGTCAATGAATTGACCGCTGGACTGCTTTCGCTTTCGTTCTCCGCGACGAGCGGTGTCATCCTCGGTGGCTACCTCCTCGGCGTGCTCGTGGGGCTCGGACTGATCACGAAACTGATCAATTTCTTGCTGACGCGCCACCGCGCCGCCACATTTTTCATGATCCTCGGGCTGATGATCGGCTCGATCGTCAAGATCTGGCCGGGGCTGACGGGTTCGTACCTCGCTGCCGATATCGCGACGGTTACGGTGGGAACGCTTCTTGCGCTCGTGTTCGGGCGTGAGAAAGTGCGTTCGTGAACTATCGGATCGGTCGAGAACGCTGTGCCTGGGAGGGTCCAGGGTGCGGGGGGGCCAACGGGGGCGCCAGACAGCGAAACGGGCTTGCAGCACAGCTCAACACAGCGGTTTTAAGTAGACTGACCCTGTTGCCAGCACTAGCGTCGATGCTAGCCTGGAGTGGATATGATCGCCGTGCTACTTTGTTTCTGGAACGCGCTCGCACAATTCGACGAGGCGGTCTTCGCCGCGGTCCACGGCGCCGCCAGCAACCCGCTCCTCGACGGGGTGATGATCACCCTCAGCATCGTCGGTCGCGGCTATTTCTGGCTCGTTGCCACACTTCCGTTCCTCTACCGCCGGCATTATCGCAAATTCTGGGCGTTCATCATCGCGCTGGGGCTCACCAATCTCTTCGTGCTCGCGCTCAAGCTCGGGGTTGCGCGCCCGCGCCCACCGGTCCTCGCGCCGCTCCTCACCGATTATACTTTCCCGTCGTTCCCCAGCGGCCATGCCGCGTCGGCGTTCTGCTCCTCGGTCTTTCTCATCTTCGCCTGGCGGCGGTGGTATCTCACCGTTACGCTCGGTGTGTATGCATCGCTCATCGCGTTGAGTCGTGTCTATATCGGTGTGCACTATCCGAGCGACATCATCGCGGGGGCGCTCCTCGGCGCAGTGATCGGGTATTATGCGTATCAATGCGTTACGAGAAAGACGAAATTGGGTCGATTGATCGCAAAATGGCCAGCACCGCTTTTACGACGCGCCTTTCAAGAATGCGATGATGGTAATGGGGGCGAGAACGAGGGTCTGAAGCAGGAATAACTATGAGTGCGGCTGAATATGGCCGAGGAGACGCAGATTTCCGGCAGCTGGAAACCTCGATCCCACACTTTATTTCACTTCACTTTATTTCACTTCACTTTATTTCACTTCACTTTATTTCACTTCACTTTACTTCACTTCACTTCACTCCAACGCAGATCATCACTGGAGTGATCGGGGGGTTGGTGCCAATCGTGTCATTCATGTAATTCGTGCCAATCGTGTCATTCGTGTCATTCGTGTCATTCGGTGGCGGCACCCCGCCGAATGTCGTTACCCCGTCTATTCCGATCCGCCATCCCATTTCACACCTTACCACAAAGCCTATATCGCCACTGGACCATCGTTCGCTGCGATGGTGGCATGGATGGCTCGTTTTTCGTCGGTCCAACCTGATCGCCCAGCGGCGCCTCGTCATGCACACGGTCTATCGTATCGGAGGAACATTATGCAGCGTCGCTCCCACCCTTTGAGCTCCCGTTTCGGTATCCTCATCGCGCTCCTCGTCTCGCTCGCGCTGAGCAACGGCGGCCTCATTGGAGCTATGAGCTCGTTTTCGCCGTATGGCGGCGACGCGTCCGCCGCACGGGCAAACCTCGCAGAATGGACCGTCCTCGTCTATCTCGACGCCGATAATAATCTCGAGAGCTATGGCATCGACGATATGAACGAGATGGAGATGGTCGGATCGACCGCCGCGGTCAATATCGTCGTCCAGATCGATCGCGCGGACGAAGAGGCCGCTGGCGGCGAGGAATACGACGACACCTCGAACGGCGACTGGACCGGTGCGAAGCGCTATTATATTACACAGGACAGGAACGAACGCGATATCGGCTCCAACGAGTTGGCAGATCTCGGAGAGGTGAACATGGGTGATCCCGCAGTGCTCTCCGCATTCCTCTCTTGGGGCATCGAGACCTATCCTGCGAAGCGTTACGCGGTCGTGCTCTGGGATCACGGCGGCGCGTTCTGGGGCGTCTGCTGGGACGATACGAGCAACGACTATGAGGGCGATGCGCTCTCCATGCCCGAGCTCGAGACTGCGCTGGCAACGACCTATGAGCAGACCGGTGTGGTGATCGATATTGTCGGGTTCGACGCCTGTCTCATGGCGGAGATGGCCGTCCTTTACCAGCTCAAAGACTATTGTCGGATCTGCTGCGCGTCGGGGTATGTGGTGCCCGGAGACGGCTGGCCGTACCACCGTATCCTCGACCACCTCGTACAGTACCCGGGGGCCACCGCGTCGGAGCTCGGTGTCATCATCGCCGAGGAGTATGTGGACGATTATACGGATCGCGAGACCGATAACGCGCTGGCGGTGACCATGACGGCGTTCGATCTCTCCAGGATCGAGGAGCTGGGGCTGGCGCTCGATTCGCTCGCCATGCAGCTGGCGGAATACGCGAGATTCCACAACGGCCAGATACGGCTGGCGCGGACCAATACCGAAGGCTACGATATGGAGCATGTGGGGCCGTTCGATTTTAGCGGGTACTGTATGTACGATGTCGTCGATCTCGCCAGCCAGCTCTCGAACTTCATCCCCGGAGATAGCGGTGTGCGCTCGGCCGCGCAACGGGTGATCGCGGCAGCGGACGCCACCATCGTCTATGCGGCGGTGGACCGGCTCCATGAGAGGCAGGGCGCGCACGGGCTCACGCTCTATTTCCCCAGCGGCGACGACCCGCTCG
Organism: uncultured archaeon; assembly: GCA_964609045.1. Taxonomy (GTDB): domain Archaea; phylum Thermoplasmatota; class Penumbrarchaeia; order CAZSUE01; family CAZSUE01; genus CAZSUE01. The sequence continues at coordinate 3,280 of CAZSUE010000240.1, forward strand.
CGGAGTTCCGAACCGCATACGATACCGCCTTCGACGAGCTCTCCTTCGCCAAGGAGCGGTACTGGGACGAGTTCCTTCATGCCTACCATCAGCTCTCCAATGTCCAGAACACGCCTCCCAGCGTCTATCTCGAGACGCCGAGGAAGCGGAGTCGCTACGACGCAACGGAAGAGTTCCTTCGGCTCTCCGGTCTCGCCTACGACGCGCAAGAGAACCCGCAGGTCCAGATCGCCATCGTGCGCGCGGGGAATATTCCTACGCCCGATGATTGGCGCACTGCGACCGTCGATTCACCCGACCCCGGCGAGGTTGCATGGGAGTACGAGCTCGATATCGGCGATATGGGCGGTGAGTATACGGTCTATGTGCGCGCAAAGGACCGCTCCGAGGTCTATTCGTCCACATTGAACCGCGATTTTGCCGTCGAGGCGCACGAAAAAGGGCCCCAACCGGTAAATATCACCGTGTTCCTCCTCGCCGTCGTCGCCATCCTCGCCGTCGTCGGGTTTGCGGCATTATTACTGAATGCATGGCGTAAGGAACGCGCACCACCACGATGAACTCCCGCGCAAAATACGCCTCCCCTCTCCGCATACCACAGCGCTGTGGGCCCCTCCATGCTCTATGCTCCATGCTCTATGCTCCATGCTCCATGCTCCATGCCTCTCGCCCGTTCCCTAACCTATTGGCGGGTGGGGGGTGGCCCCATCCTCCGATCCCCGATCCCCATCCCAAACCCCCTCCCCAATAGTATAGGAATGTGATCCACCGTGGCTGTGATCAAAGCGAAAAAAGTAACGAAACGATTCGATGGATTCACCGCGCTTGCCGATATCGATCTCTCCATCGAGAGCGGCGAATTCTTCGGGTGTTTCGGACCGAACGGCGCCGGTAAGACCACACTATTGAAGATCCTCACCGGTCAGATCGTGCAGACGGCGGGCGCGGCCGAGGTGCTCGGATGCGATGTGAAGCGTGAGCCGATCGAGATCAAGCGCAAGATCGGGATCGTGCCCGAGTTCGAATCGCCGCCGTCGTTCCTCACCGGACGCGAATACCTCTACTTCGTGGGGAAGGTACGGCATGTGGACGATCTCGAGCGCAAGATCGAGGCGTGGCTCGCGTTCTTCGAGCTGACGAACAAGGAAGGCACCATCTGCAAGGATATGTCGAAAGGGATGCGCCAGAAGCTGATGCTCGCCGCCGCGTTCATCCACGACCCCGACCTCCTCTTCCTCGACGAGCCGTTCATCAATCTCGATCCGATCTTCCAAAAGCGTGTGCGTGATCGGCTCCTCGAGTACATCGATGTGGGGCGCACGATATTCATGGCCACGCATATCCTCGAGATCGCAGAGAAGCTCTGCTCGCGCGTGGCGATCATCCACAACGGTCACATCGTCGCCCGCGGTCGCATCGACGAGCTCAAGACCCATGCATCGGACGACCTCGAGAAGATCTTCATGCGCGTGGTGGAGAACGATACGACGGTACAAGCTCCGTAGCCGTGCCCGCCACGCCCGATCGCACGCCATGTCATATAATGGTTAGCGGTATACTTTCCCGCCGGGTTCAATCAATAATCCGTAAGCGTTATATCGTAGCAAAACTATAAATAGCGTGACCAACCATATTATAAAGCACGCGCTAGAACGTACGGATGGGATACGCAATGGATGGGAAGCGTCCGCTTTTTCCGTCACTCAAGCTGGAAAAGAGCGTACGCGCTCCACCATGGTCGGGCCGTTTTACAACTGCATGAGATGAACTACTCGCACACTTTCGCGCGCTGTGCTCTCATCTCGCTCTGTGGCCGTAGACGGACAACTACCGACCGCTTCGCCCCCATCCCGACGAGAAGAACCCGCTCACCGTAGCGGGGCCACGCTCGCGCGCTGCAGAACGCTTAGCATTTACGCATATTCACGCATTTGCATGCACCGATGCAAAGGGATGGGAAAGATATGTACAAACGAAGTTCCGGCTATAAAGAATCGCTCTCTCCGTTCGAGCACTGGGACCGACCCAGCGGTTGGAGACCCTCCTCCTCGGACCGGCTCGGTACCGCCGATGACGAGTCGTTCCATTCATCGCTCACACGAGCTTCCACCGCCTCATCGGCGGCGTCGACCGCCATCGCCTCATCGGCTTCCTCGGCGCGCGCCACCGCGCATCGGCGGCTCAATATCGATCTCTACGGGATGGATACCAGCGATTACGCGCTCATCTCTGGCGCGATGTATATGATCGTGGGGCTCTATTTCTATTTCTTCCTCTACCTCCCCGCCATGGGCCTCGCCACCTATATCTGTACATCCTTATCGCTCGCGCTGGGGGTCAATATCGCGGTCTTCTACCTCTTCGATTCGCTCTCGTTCGCACCGGAGCGGATCACGCCGGAGAACTCGAACCTCATCACCGGCGGGTTGATCGTGCTCTTCGTCGGGTTCGTCCTCGCCACCTTCCAGAACCTCTCCCTTACCAGCGGCATCCATGCCATGAATGTCGGTGTCTTCGGTCTGGCGGCGACCTTCCTCTTCCTCTCCGCCATGGCGCTCGATCAATGAGGGGCAGAGCCTTTCAATTCATCAATTCATTCATTCATTCATTCATTCACGGTAGTTTTATGTAGCGGCTTACAATGGCTGCCCTATGATCACCGTGCTCCGCCTCGGACACCGCCCCGAGCGCGATAAACGCATCACGACCCATGTCGCATTGGCCGCACGCGCCTTTGGCGCGCAGCAATTTATTCTCGTCGGCGACGACGAGGGCGTGGCACGGAGCGTTCGCGATGTCGCCGCACGGTTCGGCGGTCCGTTCGATGTCGCGCTCGCATCTGGCTACCGGCCGACGCTGAAGCACTGGGAGGGAGTCTCGGTCCATCTGACGATGTACGGCGCGCCGTTGGACGAGGCGCTCCCCATTCTGTTCGAGACAATCGAACGGAGACGAAGATGGGTGGACGACGGCGATCGCGATGGCGCGGAGCCGACGCCGGGCGATCTCCTCATCGTCGTCGGTGCGCAGAAGGTGCCGGGCGATGTGTACGAGCTCGTCGATCATAATGTCGCGGTGGGCAACCAACCGCACTCAGAGGTGGCGGCGCTGGCCGTGTTCCTCGACCGGCTCAATGGCGGAGAGGAGCTCCATACACTTTTCGATGGGGCGCTTGTCATCGCGCCGCGCGCATGTGGAAAATCGCTCCTCGAATGTGGTGAGATGCACGGGTTCCGGCTCAAGCGCGAGGGGCTGACCGCCTCGCGCTGTATCTCGTACCATCGCGAGGCGGGCACCGCCGCGCGGGTGCTCGCGCACTGTGTCGCCGTCCGCGACCTCGCGGTACGCATGGCGCTGGCCGCGGCGGCGGATGTGCATCTCGTCGAGCTCGGTGCATTATTGCACGACATCGGGAGGAGCGAGAGCCATGGGCTCGATCACGCCCTCCGCGGCGCACGACTGATCCGAGACTTGGGGCTGCCGGAGGCGCTGGCGCGTATCGCCCAGCGGCATATCGGTGCGGGACTGGACGACGCCGAGGCCGCAGCTCTCGGGCTGCCCGACGGCAGCTACCTCCCCGAGACGCTGGAGGAAAAGATCGTCGCGCACGCTGATACCTTGATACGCGAGACGACGAAGGTGCCGCTCCGCACCGTCCTCGATCGGTACGAGGCGAAGGGGCTGGATGCGGCCGCCGCGCGGATCGCAGCGCTGCATCGCGAGCTCGCCGCGCGGTGCGATGCCGACCCCGATACCTTCGCACTAGAGCCAGTATTTGGAACGGGATGACGAAACGAAGAGAGGACTTGGATTTGGGGAATAAGGAGTGGGCGGGGTGCGGGTAGCGGGGAGCGGTTTGCGGGGAGCGGTATGCGGTTTGCGGGGAGCGGTGTGCGGTTTGCGGGGAGCGGTGGGTGGGGTGCGGTGGGAAGCCA
>CAZSUE010000241.1:0-7192 GCA_964609045.1 uncultured archaeon
AGGTTGCAATCGAGCTGCTCGACGAGGACGGACTCGGTGGCGTTCTCGATCATCTGGAGCACGGGCGAACGCTCACCGGCGGCGAAATCGGGCGAGAGGACCGGTCTCACCGTCAATGCGCCCTCCACATGCAATGGGTCGAACCGCGGGTGGTAGCGCGCGCCGGTGGTGAGGTGGCGCAGCTCGAAGCCGGGGGTGGGCGCACCGTATTTTTCGTGCTCCGGCGAGAACGGGTAGCTGTCGCTCATCGAGGGAGCCCAGTCGGCAAAGAAGATGGCGGCGAAGTATTCTGCCACGGGCGCGTGGTCGATCCGTATACCCCAGCCACGGTTCCCCATGCTGGTATTGTACGGGATACCGGTATCGACCCAGTTCTCGCTCATGACGAGGAGCGTCTCGTTATCGACCACGCAGTATTTCGCGTGCACGAAATCATATCGCGCGTGGATATTGTCCGTGGGGTCGGAGATCATGTATCGCACCCGGGCCCCGGCCTCGTGGAGGGTATTCATGATCGATTTCTGTGCGTTGAGGATGGTGCCCACCGGCGAGCCCTCGAGAAAGATATTGACCGTAACGCCGCGCTCGAGCGCCTCGAGGAGCGGGTCCATGAGCCAGGGGTTCTGGAACTGGTAGACGGTGAGATAGATGCTGAACTTCGCCTCCATGAGCGCCTCACTGATCACGCGGTAGCTCGAGTCGGGTGAGACGAACGCGGTGCTGCTTCCCTCGAACGAAAATGTGTGTGGTAAGAATTGCGACTGGCGCGGTCGAGGGACCGGTTGAGGATCCCAATCGGCAAAACGGTTGGTATCGTGATAGAGCGGGCGCATCGGGCGCTCCCTCTCCCTGCGGCGGTAGCGCCATCCGGGCTGCGTCAGTTCCACCGCTGCACCGTCCCATGCAGCGTGATAGCGTTGTGGGAGGAACTCCTCGGAGGCGGTGCCTTTGGTCCCGAACACGATAGCGTCGATGGTGTGGCGGTACTCGTCGGCGAGGACGAGGTAGCCACTCTTGCGGGTGAACTGGAACCCGCGATCGAGCCAGACCATCTGCTGCGGTGCCTTCTCGCCGGAAGCGTAATCGTCGGGGAGGTCTGACGAATCGTCGAAATAGTAATCCGGTACCGCGCCGTGCTCGATATGGTAGTCCACCGGACAGCGCGCCACGGTCAATGTTTGGTTCGGCGCGAGCTGGGTCCCGTCAGGGAACGCAACGATACCCTCCGGCGCGACGAGGCGCCACCCGTCCAACATAACGGTATCGTTCGTGGGGTTGGAGAGAACGCAGTAGCTGTCCCTATTGTCGGTAAGGAGCGTATCGGCGTAGAGCTCGGTGATGAGCACCGCGCGCTCGGATGCGTTGGGCGGTGTGGGTATCACGGTAAAGTTCGCCGCGGCGATGTTATTGGCGCGCGAGGGCTCCGTGCAGTTATGATCGGTATCGACCACTGCATAGACAGTGTGGTTGCCGGAAAGTGAGAGGGTGTCGAGCTCGAAGGAGGGGTACCGATGCCGCGACGCGTCGATGCGGTCGTAGTGCTTGCGTCCGATCAACGAATCGTTCTCGATGGTATCGAGATAAAGCGCCATTGTAACATTCGTCGCGTTCAGCTCGCCGTAGTTCTTGACCCAACCCGCACAGTCCACCATTTCTCCCTCATATGCCCATGGCTCCTCCCGATCGTAATCTTCGACCCATGCGTAGAGCTCACCGAGGTGGAGTTCCACCGCCGGGATACGGGGCTCGAGGGAGACGGTCACGGTCTTCTCCGGTCGCGAGAGCGAAAATATGACCTCGACCGTGGCAACACGATCCGGGGCCAGTGTCGACGGTGAGGTGAGCGTGAAGGACACGGTGCGGTTCTCCCCCGCTCCGAGCGCGAAATGTGGCTCGGCAGCGTGCTCTACGGACCAGTTCGTGGTCGCATTGGGACCGTTCTCCGAAAGGGGCCGTATGAGCGATCTGCCGTTGAGTTCCAACGGCATGTTGCCCGTATTCGAAACGGTGATGTCGATCGTGCGACTGGAACCGACAGCGAGATATGGTTCTGGCTCGTCGACGCTGGCGATGAAGCTGTAGAGCTCCTCGTTCGGCCAGCCCGGTGTAAGCCATTGCGCGGAGCGGTTCTCCCAGCCCAACGGCGTGCGCGACCCGTTCCAGTCCCCCTGTCGTGCCAGCCCCGTCCCCTCCTCGGCGTGCCGGTTCAAAAGCCCCACGGTCAGGTTGCCGCTCTCCTCATCGGTGTACTGCCCCGCCCAGCCCAAGGGCGGCGGCGGCGGCTGGATCGACGGCGACGCGCCGTAGGCGACATAGTCAACCGCATTGCCGTGATCGTCGATGAGGAGGATGTCGTCGCCGGTGTTGGTCAACACGCCGGTGGTCTTATTGGCATAGAGCGTCGCCGTGGCGTTGGGCCAATCGCATACCGCCTCACCATAGCCCATATAGAGGAGGATATATGCCTCTGGCGGGAAATGGATCGCGGAAAAGAGAAAATCGGGGTCGCCCTCCTGATCGGTCAGCTGCCAGCCACTGAGGTTGATCGTGACATCGCCGTCGTTCACGAGTTCCACCCACTCCCCACCACGATAATCGGCGCCCTCGGGGTTATAAACGAACTCGTTGATCGCCACGGGCCAGGGGATCATTGCTTCGAGCGTGACCGACGCGGCGCGCCAGGGAAGCGATTGGTAGGCGGCACGGACATCGATCGAGATGAAATCGCCGTATGCGGCGTCGGCCGGTGCTTTGACCGTGACCGTAATGGTCGCATTCTCGGCTGGCGCCAGCGTAATAGTCGTGCTGTCCGCCGCAATGGTCCAGTTCGCAGGGTCGACGCCCGTCGTCGCGTTCTCGATGATGAACGCGCCCGGAATATCGCCGGTATTGGCGAGCGAAAGCGAGAAGGTATGGTGCTCGCCGGGGGCGATATGGACCGCCGCGGGGTCGGTGGTCAGTGTGAGGTAATAGCGCCGCGAATTGTTCCAGCCCATGGTGATGTCGGTCGCGGTACAATTGGTCCAGTCATCCGCCGAGTCGGTGTCGACGCCGTTGTGGAGCAGCGCGATGGACTCGCCCTCACGCGCGATGGCATTGGGCATCGAAAGGTTGCCGGTGAAGTTGTCCAAGGTGGTATCGTACCAGACGCCGTTCCACGAGAGATGTTCCGGCGGTGGATCGATACGGTAGTATTCTCCGTACGCAACATAATCCACCCCCATTTCGCCCGCGTCGCGGATCATGATATCGTCACCGCGATTATCGAGGATCTGGCTGCCTTGAACATTCATGAAGACGCGTGCGATGCCGTCACTGAAGTCCAGGTCGTCCTCGCCGGCGCCCGAGTGGAGAAGGAGGTAGTTCTTGGGTGGGAACAGGAGCGGCTCGGTGAAGTAGTAATCGGGCTGACCGTCCTGATCGTCCAGCGACCAGTGGGTGATATTGACCGCACGCGTATCGGCGTTATAGAGTTCGATCCATTCCTCGCGACGGTCGGAGCCGAACGGATCGGGGCAAAGCTCGTTTATGACGATCTTGGGCCGCGCGCGGTTCGATATGCCGGGCGTGGGGTCGTTCAAAACTGTCCAGAGCGGTGCGCCGTCGGGCTGGCGTGCGATGGAGCAGTCGTAGCGGACATCCTCGTATTCGCGGCGATCGACCTCGACGCCGGTGCGGTTGAGGAGGCGAACGGTGTCGCCGCCGTTGCCGAGGCTGAGCGAGCCGTTGTTGCCGTCGGTGAGCCAATACGCACCCGGTGCGAGGACGGTCCCGTCAGGGACGGTCTGGCGCACGCGGTCTGCATCGGCGAGCTGCCAGCCCGAGATATCGCAGGCGCATTCACCCGCATTATAGAGCTCGATCCATTCGTCGCGCGTGGCAGTGTACTCGCCGTCGCCGTCCCAGTCGCTTTGCGGTGCGGGGAGGAACTCGTTGAGGACGACGATGAGCGCATCCGCCGTCCGGTCATCGTGCTCGTGCGACGACGGCGCTCTGGACGCGTCAAGATCCGCGACCGTTTCCGGGGCGGCGGTTGCGATAGCGCGAATTGGCACAGAACTGGTAGATAGGAGCGCTACCACGAGGAGCAATCCGATCGTATGATAGTAATATATGGTCGACCGGACCATCGATCGTCGCGCTCGCGATCGCATTATTCGTACCATCGGCCAATACCGATAATGTGGACCACTCAAACGACCCCACCCAGCATGCGATAGATGATGTGTGATTTAAGTCTGTCGCGGGAAAGGGGTGGGGAATAGGGGTTCGGATTTGGGGGTCGAGGCCGTCACCACCCGCCAAAAGATGCGGCTCGCGGAAGGGACTGAGTGGGAGGGGTTGAAAATAGCGCCGCCGCTCCCAATGCAAGCGACCGGGGCGCGGCCAAACCTCTATTTATCTTTTGCCCGAAAGGTCCAAGTACTAGAACTTCACGCGTCCGATACAAAACCGGTTCTCGGTCAGCCTGAGACAGCCAACACCGCAGGCACTATGGCGCACACTTCGAGATAGTTTATAATTGGTATTATTTATCGCACATAATTGCTTTCGTCTCCAACGTGGCTCGCGCACCGCTTCTTTTATAGTGCAAACCCCATAATGCCATGGTGATCGTATCGCTGAGGGTACCGATGATGATGCGCGCGTGTCGCGACCGGCCGACGATGGAGCGGAGCGCGGCGTGAAACCGCCCCTCCATGCCGAACTCGAAAAGAGGATCGCAGCGCTGGAGGCGCGCCGTAACGCGCTCGATCGTGATATGGAAGATCCGGGCGCATCGGTGCCGGCAACGGCAATGAGGCATGTTACGAGCGCGGGTGAGGGCGATGAAGGGGTCGAAACGGAGGCGTTCGGGAGCTTCGACCTCGACCTCGATGCGTTGGACCGCGAGGCGTTCCTCTCGCTCTACCGTAGCAAGCTCGCTGCGGCATCGCAGTCGCTCGGCAAAAGCGAGGGAGCGGATGTGGAAGGGGTGCTCCGGCTGAGAAGGCTCACCACCGAACTCGAGGCGGGGCTGGACTATTATCGCTCGCGCGCCGCCGGTGAGACGGCTGAAACCACACCCGATATAGACGGGGAGGCCGAAGCCGAAGCCGATGCCGAGGGCGCGGTATCAGAACCAGAACCAGAACCAGGATCATCACCCGCATCCACCATGGCGCCCACGCCACGCCGAAAGAAACTTACGAAGATCGAGCTGAACCTCTCCAATCTCAAGCGAAGGCGCGACCGGCTCATGCACACCGACGAGTTGCCGGTATGGACCACACCGAACGCCACCGAGCGGCTCGCAGGTATCCCACGCGAACTGCTCGAGCCGCCGTTGCCAAGTGGGTTCGGTGACGGCTATTATCTGGACCGTGACGGTGTCCAGTACTTCATCACCCCACTCTCGAGGACGGAGCGTGATCTGCTCCATACCGCGATCCTCGGTCAAGCGCCACCGGAAAAGCGGAGGGGCGAGGATTTTGCGTCCACGATCTTCCAGCTCGAGATCATGAACGGCACCGGGATGCCGGCATACTGGTCGCCCGCCACCGCGCGCGAGGACCGGCTCGTGGTCCGTACCAATGGCGACCTCCTCACCGCCCATGGGCCGGTGAACCGGCGCTATCTTCGGCTCCTCGACCATAATGGTGACGGCTCGCGCTCGAGGTTGCATGAGAAGTTCGAGCTCGATTGCGGCCCCATCGAGCCCGGGTCGAGCTGTCGGCGATATCTCGTCTTCGCCGCTTCAGCGGACGATAACAGGGATACGCCATTGGATGCGCAGGATGTCCATACCTTCTATCTCGACGAGGAGCCGTTCGTCCGTTCCCCGTCGCTGGTGCGGCCCAGTGCTCGATCGCTCCCTTTCGAGACGATACTCGCATTCGAGCGCAAGAGGGGTGCGGGTGATGAGGAGGATATGCGGCTTACCATCCCGCGCGGGACGGCGGTGGGCACGATCACGCCGGAGAAAAAGGAGTCCTCGACGCGGGTACGCACCGTTTTCTATACCGACGCGCCCTGTCGGCTAGAACCGGATGACGAGGTAGGATATGCACCAGCGGTCTGCGCGCGCATCGGTGGTGGGGGGCGGGTGGCGCCAGATACGCTCGTCGAGCTCATCGGCGACCCCCTTGCGTCCGTGACGGTCACGAACCCGCTTGCAAGCTACGACCCGCGGTATGGTCCGGACCGCCCCGATCGGGCACCGCAATTCAATATCTGCTGGATGGAGACATGGGGCCACGAAGTGGTCCATTTTCGCCCTGATGCAGCTATTGGAGAAGAAGCTGAGGACGGCGCAGTGGTTCTTGCGACGGGTGGAGCCGCGTACCGACTCGATGAGGAGGCGTACTACACCGCACGGGTACGGACCCCGTCGCCCATCGTCGGTATTGCCTCGCCATTGGTGATCGCGTATGACACCACGCTCATTTCGTACGACAAAAGCGGCGAGGAGCGCTGGCAGCTCGATCTCGACGAGCCGATCCGTGGGTTCGAACCGCTCGCTGGGCGCTACTGCGCGCTCACCGACGAGGCGCTCATATTCGTCTCCAGCTCCGGCTCCAGCTCCGGCTCCAGCTCCGGCTCCGTCGTTGCGCGCTACTCGCTGCACGGGGCCGATACACTGGTGGGCGGCGCGCGGTTCGGGCTCATCACGGCGCGCGGCGAATATGTCACACTTCTAGGCGCCGATGCGGAGAACCTCGCCACGCGCACGCTCGGCGAGGGTTCCCTCGTTGCGGTTGGCTTCACCGCGGACGGCGACCGGCTGCTTCTCAGTGATACCCAGGGACGCGTCCACGCCTTCGACGACGAGCTGCAAACATGCTGGTCGGTCTACACCGACGCACTGGTCACCGCGCTCTGGGGCGATGAACGGTTCATCCTTTGCGGGACGAAGAGAGGGAGCGTCTATCTCCTCGCGAGGGGCGGGACCGTTCTCTATCGCCGCTGGCTCACCGACGCGCCCATCATCGCCATCACCGCGGTACCCTCATTATTTCTCGTCGCAGACAAGAGCGGTCGTCTCTACGGGCTGAAGAGGCCGGGCACACCCCTCGTCCGTCGTGAATGATCGGATGGATCGATCAAGAATAGAAGTAAACCTTTATTAGCCGCGGGTTAGGTCGAAGAGTCGAGCTGATATGTGCGGTACCCGTCGATCCCACCCGCGCACGCGCTGCGCCCCTGCCCGATC
>CAZSUE010000242.1:0-7192 GCA_964609045.1 uncultured archaeon
ACACTATAAAACATAAATGGAGGCTTGACCGCGCCCTTGTTCTCGGTCAGCCACGTGTAGGGAGCAGGGGGAAGTGATAGGTGTCGAGCGGCGGGAGGATGCAACGGGAAGGGAGTTTTACCATGACAAGGGGCGAAGATCGAGAGATCGAGCGGACGAAAAGAAAATATAGCGCATTGGTTATGCGCACCCCTCGCGTGCCAGAGCAGGTGGCCGGAGGTGGTTTCTCACGGTCGAGCCTCGTCAGCCACTGTCAGTACGATGCACGCGTTTGGCTGCGGGAAGATATGGAGGTACGATGATGGACCAATACCAATGTACGATCTGTGGGTATATCTACGACCCTGCTGAAGGCGACTCTGAAGCCAATATCGAAGCTGGAACTGCGTTCGAGGACCTGCCCGACGATTGGCTCTGCCCCGTGTGCGGTGCAGGTAAGGACGCGTTCGAAATGGTTTGATATTGGAATACGAAAGATGGCGTTCGGATCTTAGGCATTGGGGGCTGGGGTTGTTCCACCCCCTCTTGTTTTTTTTACTCGTGCTATCCGGAGGATAGGCTCCTTTACCTACGACGCATTTTCATGCGGCAGTTTCAATATATCGCTCTTGGGCAGAATATCCAGATTGGACCGCTCTGACATGAACAGATCACCGCTCTCGAATGGGAACTTCTACTATCGAAATCGGTGTCGGTATCGGTATCGGTATCGGTATCGGTCCTCCTCGGGTCGGGCATTATCGTCGATGGGTAGAGGCAGCGCCGGTTGGAGGCCGGGTATCGCACTCTGAGGCTCTGTGCCAGCGTACTTCAGCATTCCGTCCCAGTTCTATTGCCTTTTTTCGCCGTTCCCTCGCTCCATCTTCTCCAGATTCTTCTGCGCTCTGTCCGGTCGATGCTGAATTCTGAATTCAACGTCTCTCGGCGCCGACACCAAGTTTCGTAAGCATCGTTTGCGTCTGGTACGGTCCGACGATCATCTCGAGGGTGGCGCTCAGATTCGATAGGAGCTGCTCGAGGTCGTCTTTTGAGATGTCGGGTGTTTCGGTCGAAAGTGAGATGCGATACTCGGGAGCAGTCTCGATCTCCACATATCTTTCATCGATCTGGACAAGCTGCATTGCGATGAAATCCTCGGTCAATTGGCCGATATAGGGTCGAAGCGAGCGGATGATCCGTTGTAGTTGTACGGCCACGATGGTCACCGTCACATGTGATGTGGATCAGCTATTATTAATGATGCCCCTATACTAGGGGAAGCGGTAGGTATATTTTAGCATTGGGATGCCATCTCATTCAACCCGATCGTCGATCATCGTCTCGTCGATCGCGGCCGTGGTGTTATGCCCGGGACAAAAGCGCTGATCGTAGCTGTGTGCAAGATAATGCATAAATAGCGCTAGTATGGTAACGATGTGTGGATCGGACCAATGGAGTGGGCATGGATGGGAGCGACGCCTGTTCGTTCCCTTCTGGTCCTTCGATCCAGCGAGCTGAGTTTAGCGTACGGTAAGGGTGTTCGTGATGGTAGATTTTAGGTTGACCGACCAACAAAAACAGATACGCTCAATGGCACGGCAGTTCACCGAACGCGAGATCACACCACACGCCGCTGCGCACGATCGCACGGGAGAATACCCGGAAGCGATCATCCAAAAAGCATGGAAGCAGGGGCTGATGAATGTGAATATCCCGCGGGAGTACGGCGGCGCCGGGCTCGGCGAGTTCGACTCCTGCCTCATCTCCGAAGAGCTGGCCGCCGGCTGTCTCGGGATGGCCACCGCGATCTGGATCAACGCACTCACGCAAACACCGCTGATCCATTTCGGATCCGAGGACCAGAAAGAGCGGTACCTCCGCCCGATGACCAAAGAGCCGCTGCGCTGTTCGTATGCGGTGACCGAACCGGGTGGAGGGTCGGATGTGCAAGCGCTGAGGACGAAAGCGGAGCGAGACGGTGATGAATGGGTCCTTAACGGCGAGAAGGCGTGGATCACCGGCGCGGGCGTTGCGGATTGGTTCATCGTCCTGGCGCGGACCGCCCCCACCAGCAGTTCCCGTGCGTTCACGCTCTATATCGTCGATGCCGATACGCCTGGGATCGTGGTCGGCGAGAAAGAGGAGCTGCTGGGGCTACGTGCATCGGATACGCGGACGGTGACCTTCACCGAGGTGCGCGTGCCGGAAGAAAATATGCTCGGCGAGGTGGGTGAAGGGTTCAAGATCGCGATGCAAGTGTTCGATCATACGCGTCCCGGTGTGGCGGCCATGGCCACGGGTGTGGCACGTACTGCGATGGAGCATTGTGTGGCGTATGCAGCGGAGCGTAAGAGTATGGGTCGGGCGATCTCCAAGCATCAAGGTATCGGGTTCATGATCGCGGATATGGCGCGCGATATCGAAGCGGGACGACTGCTGGCATGGAAAGCGGCCTGGACCATCGATCAGGGGGTGCGCAACACACGGCTCGCGTCCTGCGCGAAAGCGTTCGCCACGGAGATGGCCATGCGGGTCTGTACAGACGCGATCCAGGTCTTCGGCGCGTACGGGTACTCAAAAGAGTTTCCGCTCGAAAAACTGTTTCGTGATATCAAGATCACGGAGATCTACGAGGGTACGAACCAGATCCAGAAATTGGTGATCGCGAAAGAACTGTTTGTGCGGTGAGCGGGGAGCGGGGAGCGGTGTGCGGTGTGCGTGGAGCGGGGAGCGGTTAGCGGTTTGCGGTGTGCGTGGTGCGTGGTGCGGGAACAGTTCACTTTCCCTCGTGACCACTAGGCTGGTTATGGAGCTTCGCTTCGATCAGATCGTGACATTATCCTCGATGACCGCGCCCTTGGGAACGACGACGACGCCATCTCTGATCATGTACCGCTCCTCAGTGTCGTCCTCGTCTGGGTCGCCCCCGTGTGACCGGATGGTGACATTGGCGCCGATGCGTACATTCTTATCGAGGATGGCGCGGTTGATCGTGGTTCCCGGACCGATGCCGATATCGGGTCGGCCGAAATGTCGGTTCTCGGCCCGTTCCTCATCGCTCTCGTAATAATCCGCGCCCATCATCACCACGCTGTCGAGCGCACATTCCGGCTGGATAATGCTGCGGAGGCCGATGACCGAGCCGTTAGATGTTCCGCGATTGAGCCGGCACCCTTCGGCGACGATGCTATGTGTGAGGGTACAGTCGTCCACTCGCGACGGGGGGAGGAACCGTGAATGGGTGAATATCGGCAGTTTTTCATCGAAGAAGGAGAATGGGCGCTGCGGTTGGGTGAGCGCGATATTCGCGTCATAGAATGCGCCGATCGTACCGATATCCGCCCAATACCCGTTAAAAGGATATGCAAAGACCCGATGGTGCTCGACGGCGGCGGGAAGGATATGATGCCCAAAATCGTCGCCTTCGACCGTCTCCAGGAGCTGACGGAGCGTCTCCATCCGGAAGACGTAGATGCCCATGGATGCATCATATGGGCGGGGTCGTTCTGGACGGCTCTGCATCGGTTCGAGACGGTGTCGCTGCGTCGGTTTTTCGCGATATGCGACGATCTTTCCCTCTCCGTTCGATTTGAGTATACCGAACCGCGACGCGTTTTCGGTGGCTACCGGGATAACCCCCACGGTAATATCGGCGTGCTTGGTCCGATGATACTGGACGAACGCTGCATAATCCATCCGATAGAGATGATCGCCGGCGAGGATGATAATGTCGTCGGGGTCGTGGCGGATGAACCGTTCCAGATGTTGTTTTACTGCATTCGCGGTCCCTTGGTACCATTGATCGCTGGTATGTGTCTGCTCGGCGGCGAGGACCTGGGTGAAGCCGTTACAGAAATTGTCGAACTTATAGGTCGTGGTCACATGCCGATGGAGCGAAACGGAGAGGAACTGGGTGAGAACATAGATCTGATTGAGCCCCGAATTGATACAGTTGCTGATGGGTATATCGATGAGGCGGTATTTCCCGCCCAGCGGTACAGCTGGTTTTGCGCGTAGTTTCGTCAACGGGTAGAGCCGCGTTCCGCGTCCACCGCCGAGGACGATGGCCAATGTCGAGCTTGTTGTTCGTGCCATGATCATCACATAGGAACACCCGCGGTTGGCGGGTCAGGTAGTTAGAACAGAGGGGGAGGTATAAGGGTTCGGGTGACGCGGAGGGGGTACGGCATGAGGGTGTTCATTTGGTGGCTTCGATCGCTCTGAGCGTTGCGCCTTCCCACTGGAACCGGAGCCGCGGCCGGTTATCGAGCGTGCCGGAGTGGAAAAGAGAGGCGGCGAGGAGCGGGAGCGCCACGGTCATCTCCACATATGCCATCGCCTTTTTGGCCTCGAGATGGATCTTGCCCCATGACTGCGCCTCGGCAAGGGTCGAGCCGCTGAGTCCGCCCCATTCCGCGCGGTCCATGGTGAGCTGGATGGCGTATTCATGGCCGTCGGCATCGTAGTCCAGCATATTTGCGGTCACCACCGCGTCGTTAATGTAATTCTTGGGCACGCCGCCGCCGATGTAGATGGCGGCGGTCTTGGGCGAGCGGCCCACGAGCTGCGCCATTTCGTAGTTATCGCGGATCGTATCCAGTTGGAAGAGCGGTGGGTCGGTTTTTTTGGCGACGAGCTGGTTGTGATAATAGATGGCGAGCCCGATGCCGATGGAGCTATCGGCGATGGCGGGGCAATAGATCGGTATCTCGTGGCGTGCGGCGGCGGCGAGGATCGAGGATTCGTCGTCGACGGCAGCACCGAGATGTGCGAAGAATTCGCGGGTGGCGTACGCACGGGGTTCGAGTTCTTCGACAAGTTGTGCGATGTACCGATCGGTCTCCTGGAACTTCGCTTCGTCCACATAGGTATCGTAGATACGATCGATCTCGAGCTCACGCAGCGTGGCGTCATCGGCGAGAGGTGTCCCGATATAGTGACGATAGCCACGCGATTGGTAGAAATCCTGGTAGACGATGGCACCGGTGGTGACGATCACATCGACCAATCCCGCTTGGATCATGTCGCGGACGACCTTGCGGAGCCCGCCGGCGACGAGTGCACCCGCCATACCGAGAAAGACGGTGGGTCGGTCCGGGTCGGTTACGATCCGTTCGAGGATACGTGCGCATGTGCCGAGATTCCTGCTCTGGAACGACATGGAACCGAATGATCGAACCAACTCCTCGATATTCTCGATACGGGAAAGATCCAGCTGTTCCACGGGGGTGTGGAGATATTCCTTCCGTCGCTCATCGCTCATGCTCTCACCATGGGTTGGGTCGGTCGAGGATCAACAAATAAAGATCGCCGCGGCGATGACCGTGGTCCACAACCCGTTCTTGTCACACCGAGCGGACTGGGCAACATGGCGCGTGCGCACGATCCGGTTGTCGATCTGGAACAGTTCGCGTTTCTCATCGTAGCTCGCATCGATATCGAACGGTATCCCCAATGTCGACGCCAACATCTCCGCCGCGATATCCTCGGAGTACTCACCGGCGACCTTCTCCCTTTGGCCGAAGGAGTGGTGTTCGCTAATGTAGCCGTAGTTATTCTTATCTGCAGGTATGGCACAGCCGATGGCGGCGGCGATCATGCGTCCCGGCTCGTTGGATGCGTTCCGGCTCATGACTGTAAAAAGTATCTGGCCAGGATGGAGACATGAGCGCCCTTTCTTTTTCGATACGAATTTACAGTTCGGCGGGAGGATCGAGGAGACCTGTACGAGGTTAAATTTCGCGATCCCAGCGTTGCGTAGCGCATATTCGAAACTATTGAGCTTTTCGCGATGCTTGCCCACCCCTTTGGTGAGGAACATCGCTTGGGGGATGATCGGATTGGTAACGATATTGGCCATAGTGGCCGGTAGGGCCCTGTGGCTTATATAGCATTTTTGGCACCGAGAGCTGCTGTGGTGTATGGGGGGACGACTTGACGCGTGAGGAACGATGGGTGAAGAGAAAAAAGTATGAGGAGAAGAGGGGCGGTATGGTATAGAGCTGGGTTCTGTGATTTGTCCGTCCGTGTCCTGTTGAGGTTTTTTCGAGCTGTGGTAGGATGGCAATATAGAAGGTAGGTACAACTGAGAGGCATGGCTGGTAGATCCCGATGATAGCATCCGCTCACGATATGGAGGGTTGCGATAGGGCGAAGGAGGCGCGTTCGTGCCGCAGCTCGATCGAGAGGCATCCAGTAGGGGACCAGTGATTAGAACGAACGCTTTTGGATGCTTGAGTGAAGGAAAGATCGACGGGGGAGAGATGGTTGCCGTGGGCGCCCCGCTGGTTTGTAGCCGAGGATGGCGATGGTCGATGGAACGATCGTTCTTATTTCAATAAACCTGCCGCCTGGAGCTCGCGTGTGATCTCTTTGATCGCTTTTTCGATGTCGCCGATCTGTCTCGCGCCGGTGCAGACCACTTTGCCGCTGGAAAAAAGGAGCGCGACGACTTTGGGTTTCTCGATGCGATAGACGAGGCCGGGGGACTGCTCCGGCTCGTATTCTACGCGCTCGAGCCCGAGCGAAATCGCGATGGAGTTGAGGTTCAGGTCGTTCTTGAGATCCGATGTAGCGACGATGTTCTGGATCGTGATCTGCGGGTCGTCGACGACGGGGACACCGATGGTGTTGATCTTTTCGAGCACGCGCTTGACGACCTCATGCACGACTTCGACACTTTTTGCGCCCGTACAGACGAGCTTGCCGGTGCTGAACAATAATATTGCGGTCTTAGGGTCCTTTATACGATATATCAATCCTGGGAATTTTTCCGGTTCGTATTCTGCTTCGTCCAACGCCATCGAAACTTCGTGAAGATCGATTGTAGTCCCAGCTGTTGCCGACGCGACAACGTTTTCGATCTTGATCTTTACCATGAATGTCACCACGGTGGTTAATGATACTGAACTTTTTCTTGCGCGCTCCCTCGCTACCGCAATCCAATTTCGATACGGCCGACTACTCCTTTGGAGTGGTGCATGCACCGAGGTTGAGCTTCATCCATGAGGCTGCTTTGGGCATATGTTCGAATACTCCCGCGACCGTGCTGCATATGTTCCCGTGCCCCGTTAGATGAACGAGTTTATAAAGAAACTGTAGTGGAGTATATAAAGGTTGGGGCATGTTTGCGCATTCTGAAGCGATCACTGAATTGTACTACTTCGAGGGGGGGGTGCGGTTAGCGGTGCGCGGGGAGCGGTGTGCGGTTTGC
>CAZSUE010000243.1:0-7170 GCA_964609045.1 uncultured archaeon
TGTGGTCAACCGCGAGATGCTCAAGGGCGAAGCGAAGGTCTTCATGCAAAAGCTTGCTGCGGGGTCGGTTAAAGGACCGATGTACGGGCAACCGGGTATGAGAGCACCGGGCATGGCTCAGGGTCAGATGATGTGCCCGAACTGCGGTAGACCGCTGAAGGTGAAGCAGAAAAAGAACAAGATCAAATGCAAGAATTGCGGATTCAAGGATAAACTGGACCGTTTCATGCGCGCCCAGGCCCAAAGGATGGGCGGCGGCCAAATGCCACCGGGTGGTGGAATGCCGCCTGTGGGCATGCCCCCGCAACAACAACCGCAACAACGACCGCAACAGCAACCGCAACAACCGATGGACGGATTCCCACCGCTGGAACAAGGCGCGCCGGGCGGCGGTCAAAGTGCCTGTCCGAACTGCGGCGCAGCGGTCCAGGCGGGTTGGCAAGCCTGTCCGAACTGCGGACACCAACTGGTCCAGAACTGCCCGAGCTGCGGCGCGAGCGTGGAGCCGGGATGGAAGGCGTGCCCGAGCTGCGGCAACCCGTTATGATCGGACCATAACGCTGTGCGCTACGACAACTCAACGCGCATACACAGGCTTCGGCCCTGTCCATTGCTCTCTTTTATTTACCAACCGGAGGGGGAGGAGACGCCTCCATGAACGGTACGGCGTCTCCTTCTTCTTTCAGCCCCTTCTATGCGTGAAGTCATCGACCGATGAGCTGACCGGCACCGGTCTAAATAGGACCGCCCCGACCCGATCTTTCGTCTACGCTGCCTCGTTCGGAGGGAAAATAATGTTTGTCAAAGAGATCATGAACACCGACCATTGCTCTGTATCGCCCGAAACATCGATCAGGAGCGCAGTAGAGCTGCTCACCGCGCATTGTCTCTCCGGCGTACCGGTGGTCGACGAGAACGAACATGTGATCGGCTTCCTCAGCGAGGCCGATATCCTGCACCAGCTCAAGACCGTCTATAAACGGCTCAATATGGTCTTTCCCTCCTCCCATGCACTCGGTATCGCGTTCAAGAAGACCACTGCATTGCGTGAGGTTCACGAGGCATTTTCAGAGATACGCGGACGCCGGGTAGAGGAGTTCATGACCAGTTCGGCAGTGGTCGTTTCACCCACAGACCTCGTGGAGGCGGTGGCACCGATGATGGTGAAGCGTGGTGTCAAGCTCTTACCCGTAGTGGAGGAGGAGCGGTTAGTGGGGTTGCTCACCCGCGGCGATGTGCTTCGGGCACTAATTAGCGACGAAGCGATCGGCACGGTCGAGGACGACGGGTAGGCTCCAGTATTTTGCGTCGTGAGGCTCCATAGCGCTGAGGAAGAGACGATGAGGGTCATGTCATTCCGTTCGTCCTAAATCATGAAGAAAAGCCAGAGGACGACCGCGACAGCGGTGACGACGAGCCCAATGATCACGAGACGCTTTGTGATCGAGGTGTCTGACCCAAAGATGATCGGGATCGGGCCGATAAGGATGAAGCCACCACTTTTCGTCCTCTTCTCTTGTGGGACCGTCGCCTTCGGCCGGTGATATCGCCCGGTTTCCGTCCGGTGTGATGCAATATCGGCCGCATTTGCCGCACCAAACCGCGCTTGCGTCAGTCCGATGGTGAGAAGGAAAAAGCCGGCTATGATCGAAAGGACTCCCAGTGCTGCGAGGAGGCCGGTGCCGTAGAAAACGGGGATGATCACGATGAGAGAGACAGTGCCTTCGCCAAGAACGACACTCCCAACGAGGAGTGAAAAGCCGGTGCCGAGGAGGACGAGGGCGGCGACGAGGTAAGCATTGAGGCGCATTCTTCTCCTTGTGAGAAAATCTGCGTTACCTTATAAATAGTTAGGGCAGTGAGGGCAGGTAGGGCCGCGAGCGGTTGAAGCGGCGGTCATCTCCACGAGAGCGGTGATGGAGACGGAAATTAAACAGTATACTTTATATCGAATGATCGTATCATCAACGCTCCATATCTCTTTTCGACCCTCCTCTCGACTCGGTTTGAAAGGTGAACGATCATGCAGAGCAAACGACGTTATATGTTTACTTCAGAATCTGTTGCGGAAGGCCACCCGGATAAAATGGCCGATCAGATCTCGGATGCGATCCTCGATGCGATCATTGCGCAAGATACCGGTGCGCGGGTCGCATGTGAGACCTTTGTGACCACCGGGCTTGCACTCATCGCGGGTGAGATCTCCACCGATTGCTATGTCCATCTGCCAAAGGTCGTTCGGAACACGATCAAAGAGATCGGGTACGACGACCCGAAAAAAGGGTTCGATTGGGAAACCTGTGCCGTACTCAGTAGTATCGACGAACAATCGCCGGATATCGCCATGGGCACCTGCGAACAGGAGGATACCTACGCACAGGGCGCCGGCGACCAGGGGCTCATGTTCGGTTATGCAACGAATGAAACACCGGAATATATGCCGATGCCGATCGTGCTCGCGCACAAATTAATGAAGAAGTTTGCGGAAGTACGCAAAAAGGAAGTGCTCCCGTATCTGAAGCCGGACGGCAAATCACAGGTGACGGTGATCTACGAGAACGGTCTCCCGAAATGGGCCGACACGGTGGTACTCGCCGCCCAACACGCAGAATGGGTGGAGCAGGCACAGGTCAAGAAGGATATGTACGATTATGTTATCAGCGAAGTGATCCCTGAGAATATGATGCGCGACGATGTCTCGATCCATGTGAACGCCACTGGGAAATTTATCCGCGGCGGACCGCATGCCGATGCGGGCATGACCGGTCGGAAGATCATCGTGGACACCTACGGCGGGCAAGGCAGCCATGGCGGCGGCGCCTTTTCGGGCAAGGATCCGAGCAAGGTGGATCGGTCCGCCTCGTATGCGGCACGGTGGGTGGCCAAGAACATCGTCGCTGCGGGACTGGCCGACAAATGCGAGGTACAACTCGCCTACAGCATCGGTCTGCCCGACCCGATCTCGATCCTCGTCAATACGAAAGATACGGCAAAGATCGATGAAGTGAAGATCGAATCGATCATCGGCGAACTGTTCGATCTGCGTCCGCGCGCGATCATCGACCGCCTCGACCTCCTTCGCCCGATCTATAGACGCACCGCCTGTTACGGTCATTTCGGGCGCGATGAGCCGGGGTTCACCTGGGAGAACCTCGATATGGTCGAGGAGCTGCGCGATGCGGCGGGGCTTTGAGCGCGCTGCGCGACTGTACGCATGGATGAAGGATGCTTTCACCGATACAAACAGTTATAACACACAAGCTCCCATTTCAGGGGCGCACGAGAATGAAGTGATATATATGACCGATGCTCTACTCGAGGACGTCTCGGTTCGCGACTATATGAGCGACGAGTACAAGACTGGGAAACCGGGTGATACGCTCGCGGACGCCATGGGTATCATGCGCAAGCACGAACTGACCGAACTCCCCATCACAGAGGGCGACGACCTCGTCGGGCTCGTCAGTTACGCAATATTGACCCGGCGTCGGAAACTGCCGTTCACGACACTGGTCGAGAATATTATGGTCACCCCGCCGCGGCTCGAACCGGACACCGCAGTGACGAAAGCTGCCGAAGCGCTTATGTTGAGCGATTTTCGGATGGTCCCGGTTACAGAGCGCGGGAAGATCGTCGGGATGATCTCGCGCAGCGACATCATCCATGTTCTCAAGGACCATCCCGATATCGTCTCGGAATCGATCGAATCGATCATGGACCCAATGAAATTGTTCATATATGAATCCGATGCAGTTTCCAAGGCGTTGCACCGTATGAAGGAGCTAGACGAACGGACCACTCCCGTATTGGACGAAAATGACCGTCTGGTGGGGATACTGAGTATCCGCGAACTCTCCGGGCTGTTAACAGAACCACGGGATAAGGCGTCGCGAGGTGAACGCAGCGGTGAAAAGACCTCTCCCAATATCGAGGTAAAGAGCCTCATGACCACGCCGCCGATCTCGATCGATAAGGACACGTCGCCGGCGGATGTGGTCTCGCTCATGCTCGATCATGAGATCAGTACCGTTCCGGTTAAGAACGAAGAGGGCGAACTGATCGGTGTCATTAGCCAGCACAACCTCATCGAGCAGATCGCGAAGCATCAGGAGCGTGAAGAATGTTTTGTAGAACTGGCCGGGCTCGAGATCGAGGATCCCAGGATCTACGATGCGATCTATTCGATCATCCAGAAGTATCTGAACCGGATCAATAATATGTTCCGACCGCGAACGCTCCAGATCCATGTGGAGCATCACCATCACGAGTACGACCTGTACAAGTATACGCTCCGTGCGCGGTTGAACACGAAGAAGAAGCTCTATGTGAGCAAGTCGTACGATTGGGAGATCATCAAGGCCGCTGACGAGCTGATGAGCAACTTAGAAAAGCAGATCCGGAAGGACCACGAGAAGTGGCGCGACATCTCGCGCATGCGGCAACGCCAACAGAAGCCGATGTGAGGGGGGAAGTGAAGAGTCAAGGGTGAAGGGTCAAGAGTGGAATGCAGCAGCGATGGTGCTTTTAGTCGCTCTATCCTCCTCAGTTCGCATTCTTGCTTTTTTTTCTATTGCTCTTCTCCTCTTTCTCTCTTTCTTTCCCCTTTCTCTCTTTTTTCTCTCTCTCTTTTTTCCCTTTCTCTCTTTTTCTGGGTTGTCAAACTCCGTTTTGCGGAGGGTTAGTACATAGATTTTTCGGGCAACAGCTATATAGTAGGATTCCGCCCGGTATGAGGCCGTTGCACTGCAGCATAGAATGGGGTCGGGTCGTTACCCGGTGGAATAGGTAGGATCTATGGTGGAGAACAAAACGGGGACCGTGATGTTGGGTTGGTCGGCTGTCGTGCGCCCGCTTTCTTCGCGCCTCGATCCGATCCGATCCGGGGTGGTCAGTTCTTCTGGAAACATGCGGTCCCTACCCGCACGATGGTGGCGCCTTCTTCCACCGCGATGGGGTAATCGTTCGTCATGCCCATGGAAAGTTCGGAGAGGGTGAGGGAATGGTCGCGTTCCAGTTCGTCGCGTAGTTCGCGAAGACCGCGGAATGTATCGCGGAGGATGGCCTCGTCGTCGGTGAGCGGCGCCATGGTCATCAAGCCATGGACATCGACCCATTGGAGCGTTTCGAGATGGCCGCGTTCGATGAGCGCGCGGAGCCCGTCGGGTGAGAAGCCAAGCTTCTGTTCCTCGCCGGCGACATTGACCTCGATGAGGACCGGCTGCCGACATTCTTTCTGTGCGGCAGACCGCTCGATCTTGTCGAGGTATTTCTCTTTCGTCACCGAATGGATCAACGGCGTGCGGCCCAATAATTTCGGCACGTATTTCTTGTGGAGCGGGCCGATATAGTGCCAATCCATTTCGGGGAACTGCGCATGGCGCTGGCGGAAGCCGCGGATATAGCTCTCGCCAAAGGTCCGGTACCCAAGTTCGATGATACGGCGCACATCTTCCACTCGGCGTTTCTTGGTGACGATCAATAGCGCTGGTGGTTCATCTGCGGCGGTACCGGCGGCCTCGCCGCGTTCATATGATGCTTGGATACGCTCCTCGACCTCATTGATATTCTGCTTTAACTCTTGCGTTCGTTCGTCCATGGCGGTCCAACCTATCGAGACACGATCCTAACTCACCAGGGATTGATAAAACCTATCCCGGACACCATCTATACCGAATAGCTGCTCATTCCCTATCGCGATAGACTTTGACGACATAGGGGCTGGTATAGGCGCGCAGGAGCGAGCCGTATTGCGGTATGAACCGTACCGTTCCACCGACCTCGTAGTTTTCGATCGCCTCATCGTCGATGCGTACGATGATATGGTCGCTGGAGGCGCCGAGGACGGTCACGGCCGGGTCGAGCGGCTGGAGACCGTCCACCTTCGTATCTTGCCGTCCCAGCGCGAGGATACCGCGATGGACCTGCCCATGGTCGGGGAACTCCGGCTCCTCGCCGAACGCGTTCTGCGAGATCGTTCCGGAGGGGACGGACGGTTTGGTTTTCAGCTCGATCAGCTCCGCCTCGAGAACGAACGCGTCCTGGTGTGTGTTCGGTATGGCGGTGCGGTTCACCGTTTCGAGCCCGAGCACGATTGCTTCACCGATGCGGAGATGATCGATCCTCCTCTGGCCATGGTTGGAAGGCGTTTTGAAAAGGAGGGGGATATTAGCCGAATTACCGCCACTGACCATATCGAATGTGCACTTGCAGTGCTTTTCGGCACGCTCGACGACGGCGGTGAACGCACGGGCCTTTTCGGGGGTTGGCACGACGCCGCCGAAGCATGCGAGGTTCATCCCGAGCCCTGCGAGTTCGAGTGCGGGGTGCGTTTGGACGAGGTCGAGGACCGGTTCCAATTGTTCGGGGAGGATCCCTTCGCGGAGATCGCCCATCTCGACCATCAGGAGGACGCGGTGGGTGCAATGGAGCCGCGCCGCTGCATCGGCGAGTTTATGGAGCACCGCCGGCTCGCTATTGAGCGAGATATTGGCAAAGCGGACGACTTCTTCGACCTCGCTGAGCATCGGCGTCCGCAGCAGCATCAGCTCGGCGGTGATACCCGCTTCGCGGAGACGTTCCAGGTTCGCGATGCGCGAATCGGCGAGCCCCGCGAGACCGCCTTCGAGCATTGCGCGCGCGACGCGTGGGTCACCGCAGGAGACCTTCGTGACGCCCGAAACGGTGATGCCGTGCGGCTTTGCGAGGGTAACGATCGCAGCGGCGTTCTCCTCGATCTTCTGCATATCGATGACGAGTCGCGGATAGGGGCCCACTTAGAACACCTCGAGAAGGAAATCGAGGAAATGGTCGGCGGTTGCAACGACCTCGTCGGTATTGACGAACTCGTTGGGCGAGTGGATGTCGCCGCCGCCAGGGCCAAAGACGAGGGTGGGTACCTCGGTGCGTGTGGCGAAGATATTGAAATCGCCCACACTGCTGGTGGTGAACCGACACAGTTCGCCGTTGGAGTGCGCGGGGAAGCGGTCGAGGAACCGATCCACACATTCGCTGCGTTCGAAGAGATAGGGATGATATCCGAGTTTCGGATCCGGTGAGAACCGTTTCCCGAGCTTGACGCGCGATTTAAGATTAAGATCGTCGACGATCATATTGAGTTCGCGCGTCGTGGTCGCTTCATCCTCACCCAGCGTCATTTGACGATTGACGAAG
>CAZSUE010000244.1:0-7092 GCA_964609045.1 uncultured archaeon
TTCGCCGTGAAACTGGCGCTCGTCTTCGAGGCGATCATGGCGGTGGTGGTATTCCTCCTCGCATGGCAATTCGCCGCGCTGTTCACGCTCACCGGCGACGCGGAACGATTAGCCATTGGGATCGTGGGGTTTTTGCGCATATTCAGTTTCAACTATCCGCTTGCGGCGTTCAGCATCCTCACCGCGGCGGCGTTCCAGGGGATGGGACGCGGGATGCCCGCGCTCTTCATCATCCTCATCCGTGTGATCGTCCTCGCCGTACCGCTGGTGATCATCTTCACACTCATCATCCCGTTGGGGCTTACGGGTGTATGGCTCGCCTTGGTCCTCTCCTCCGCCGTTTCGTCGGTGGTGGGCGTGGTGTGGTTCATACAGCTCTTTCAAAAAGAGGCGGCATAGCCATGTGGGGGGCAAGGGACCGGGTCTGGCCGTACCGGTGGGAACGTAGACCGCCGCAGACGAGCGATCCGCACATTCACAAGTTCCCCGTGTGCCCGTTCGGTGCATCCACGCCGGGAAGAATTAAATAATGGCACTGGCATACGCGTGCTCGTATTCGAGACGCTGAGGTAGCTAAGCCCGGACCAAGGCGGCGGGCTCGAGCACTTGACAGACACGAAAAGGTGTCCACGCCCGCCGTGCGCGTCTGCGATCCCTATGATCGTATGACCGGCACGGTATGAAAGGCCATTGTAGAGAGACCCGTTGGTGCTTTCAGCGCCGCGAGGGTTCGAATCCCTCCCTCAGCGCTCTTTTATATTTTGCATGCGAAGCCCGACGGAACGCCCTCCACGAACCACGCTCCTCGCACCTGCACTAAAGCTTCGTCCGTTACGGTACGCCGGACGGGTCGTAGCGGCAATGAGCGAACGATTCTCGTGGCTGAACGATGCAAAAATATTAATCGTAGGAGCCCGTTCGGGAAGCGTTATCGGTGGTGTCAATGGTGGATATCGTAATCCAAAACGTCGTAGCCTCGGCGACCTTTGGGATGGAATTCGACATGGATATGATCTCCTCAGAACTTGAGGGGTGTGAATATGAGCGAAGCCGCTTTCCGGGCATCATCTATAAACTGCGCGAGCCGAAAACCGCGATATTGATCTTCGGCAGCGGTAAAACAGTTATTACAGGTGCCAAGAGCGTCAATATGGTCCATGACGCCATGGAGATCATCGTCGAGAAATTAAAGGACATCGGCGTCGCGATCGAACGCGACCCGGATATCACGATCCAGAACATCGTGTCCACCTGCGACCTCGGCTCGAAGGTCAATCTCAACGCCATCGCCATCACGCTCGGGCTCGAACGCGTCGAATACGAGCCGGAACAGTTTCCCGGGCTCGTCTATCGTCTCGACGAGCCGAATGTGGTCGCGTTGATCTTTGGATCGGGGAAGGTCGTCTGCACCGGTGCCAAGACCACCACGGACACGGAAAATGCCGTCGACATCATTCTCGCAGAGCTGCAGGGCGCAGGGTTGATCTGAAACTGATCCACCCTCCGGTGGAGGAGGCCGTGGTCCCGCATCGGTCACATCCTCGTCCATCTCCATCGAACAATACTTTCTTTTTTCCACATGCACGACTATCGCCGAGGTGCGGCCGCGTCTCAGTCCCATGGGGTTCGGTCGTCGTGCGAGGGGCGTGACAGGCCGATTGGCAGGGTATCTGGGCGCGTTTTCAAGCATCACCGATGAAATCGTAATAATCAAGTAGTGCGCGGTCCCATAGCTTCTCGACGGTCTTGATCAGCGTTTTTTTCACACCGCCGTCGATTCGACGAAAAGACGGTGCGGAAGGATCACTTCACACGCTATTGGACGATGATCTCAACCGTGGATCGATCCGAATGAAAGGCAAATGGCTCATCCTCGTACTCGCCCTCCTCATCGCGTTACTCGCAGCGCCGTATCTCCCCCTCTTCGAGTTCCAAGCCGCGCGGCATGTACCCGTGGACAGCGCCGAAGAGCGGACCCGTATTCCCGGTATCGACAGCGACGGCGACGGGCTCAGCGATGAAATGGAACGAGAGTACGGTACCGACATCTACGACCCTGACACCGACCATGACGGGCTGCCGGACGGTACGGAGGCAGAGTACTGGACCGAGCGGTATGAGGAGATGGCTTCCACGCCCATCCCGCAATGGCTG
Source organism: uncultured archaeon (assembly GCA_964609045.1). Lineage (GTDB taxonomy): Archaea > Thermoplasmatota > Penumbrarchaeia > CAZSUE01 > CAZSUE01 > CAZSUE01. The sequence goes on from CAZSUE010000244.1 coordinate 2,155, forward strand.
CGCGAGCGGCATGAAGGGCTCTCGGAGAGCGCGTTGCGCGAGCAGTACCTCGCCGACGGCGATCTCGACGGTGATTCGACCGCCGCTGCCCGCCTATCGAACATCCTCGACATCGACGCGGACGGAGATTCGCTCCCCGACGGTGCCGACCCCGACCCCGCCAACCCGGATACGGACGGCGACGGTGTGCGCGACGACCTCGACCCGAACCCTACGACTGACGAGGACCGCGACGACGACAGTATGCCGGACGACTGGGAAGACCAGTATGATGTTAGCGACCCCGGCGCCGACCCGGACCACGACGGTGCCACCAACCTCGAGGAATATCACAACGGCACGGACCCGACCCACCCGGGTGACGATATGATCGAGTTCGACGACGAACGGGTGGAGAGCGGTGAGAACTATTTTCAGAACACCGGTCCGCTCTTCTATATCGAACCGATCGAACCGGCCGGCTACTGGCGCGAACGCGCCTACGACCGGTATACTGGCTCGAGCTGGCGTATCCTCGCGATCCAGCATGAAGAATACAACGGCGAGACGCTTCAAGACCTCATCGTCCCCACCGACCCACGATGGACCACCTATACGGTGACGGTCAACGGCTCCGCTCGCGGCGCCGTTCCCACCGCCTACCCCACCCGCAAACTGTTCGACCCGGACCCCGCATCGGGGGTGACGGTGGACGATGCCAACGGGTTCCGTGTGGAGGAGTTCATCGAGCGTTACTCGTTCACCGCGTCCATGGGTGAATGGTCTGCGGTGGCGCTGCGTGGTGCCACCGCGTCCGACGATGAGGCGCTCGACGCGTACCTCGATGTGCCGAATACGGTAACGCGGCGCGTCAAGAACGCGGCGCACGAGGCTGCGCGCGGAAATTCCAGCACCTCCCCGGGCGCGTTGGACCAGATCGTTAATATGATCGAGCATCTCCGCTCCACCTGTTCCTATTCGGTCCAGACAGAGGCGCCCACCGGCGACGACTGGGTCGACTGGTTCCTCTTCGAGAGTCGCGAAGGGAAGTGTACCGAATTCGCGTCCGCACTCGCCATCATGGGTAGGATCAACGGGTTCCCCACACGGTTCGTCACCGGCTATCTGCCCGGCAGCGTCGAGCACTATGACGGCGTCTCACGACGGGTCGTGCAAGGGACGGAACGGCACGCCTGGGTCGAGGTACGGTTCGACGATGTCGGATGGGTGGCGTTCGACCCCACGCCTGCGTCCGACGGCGATGGAGGTGGAGATGACGATGACGATGAAGATGACGATGACGGGGCGGATAGCGACGGGGACGGGGTCCCAGATAGGATCGATGAAGATGACGACAACGACCGACTCCGGGACGAATACGAGGAAAATGTGAGCGGGACCGATCCGCTGGACGCGGATACGGACGGCGACGGGTTGAACGACGGGTACGAGGTCTTGGACCTCGACACCGATCCACTGGAAACGGATAGCGACGACGATGGACTGGACGACGGGCTGGAAACGGGAATGTATGGGACCGATCCGTTGAACGACGACACCGACGGTGGAGGAAAGATGGACGGGGCAGAGGTCTGGGACGGCCTCGACCCGCTGGATCCGTCCGACGACGATGAGACTTTCGACCGCGACGGCGACGGGGTCACCGATCGGCTCGAGCGCGAGCAAGGGACCGATCCCGATGACCCGGACACGGACGATGACGGGCTGAGCGATGGCGAGGAGGTGATGATGTACGGATCGGATCCGCTGGCGGTCGATACCGATAACGACACCATCGAAGACGGCGAAGAGGTCGTGGACGGAGCGGACGGGTATACGACCAACCCTTGCCGGGCCGATACCGACGGCGATACGCTGACGGACCCGGAGGAGATCGATATCACCGGCACCGACCCCACCGACGCCGACACCGACGGCGACGGGCTCAGCGACGCTATCGAGCTCGATGACGGGGACGGACACACCACCGACCCGCTCGACCCGGATAGCGACGACGATGAATTGGACGACGGTGCGGAGGACCGCAACGGGAACGGCCGCGTGGACAGCGGTCCCTGGAACGGCGGCGAGGGGGCGGGCGAGACAGATCCTTTGAATAACGATACCGACGGCGGCGGGCTGGCGGATAATGTGGAGGTCTGGAACGGCCTCAATCCACTTGTGGGGAGCGACGACCAGCTGGGGAGCGACCGTGACGGCGACGGGCTCTCCGATGCGGTGGAGGAGGCGCTGGGGACCGACCCGGACGACGCCGATAGCGACGACGACACGCTCGGGGACGGCGCCGAGGTGAACATCTACGACACCGATCCGCTGGATAACGATACCGACGATGACGGATTGGCGGACGGGGAAGAGGTCGTGGCCGGTACGGACGGGTACGCCACCGACCCCACGAAGAACGATACCGATAATGACGGGCTGAGAGACGGCGAGGAAGTGACCCAGTACGATACCGATCCGACCACCAACGACACCGACGGCGACGGGCTGGAGGACGGATATGAGCTGGGCGAACTGGAGACCGACCCGCTCGATGGAGATTCCGATGATGACGGACTCCTCGATGGGAACGAGGTCGGCGTGCATGGCACCGACCCGCTGGATAACGATACCGACGACGGTGGCGTCTATGACGGTGTCGAGGTCTGGAACGAACTCGACCCGCTCGATCCGAGCGACGATGTCAATCCCGTGGATAGCGATAGCGACGGGTTGCCGGATATCTACGAGAGCTGGCTCGGTACCGATCCGCTCTGGTGGGATACCGACGGGGACACGATCAGTGACGGGGTCGAGGTCCGAAACATGCGCGATGGGTCCTATGAGAACGATGTCGACGGCGACGGCGTGAAGGACAGTGACGACGACGACATCGACGGGGACGGGATCCCGAACGAAGAGGACAGCGACCTCGACGGTGACGGGGTCCCGAACGAAGCAGACACCGATCTCGACGGTGACGCTGTTCCCGACGCGGTGGATACGGACCTCGACGGGGACGGTATCGGGAACGGCGCGGACCCCGATCTCGATGGCGACGGCATCCGCAACGACCAGGACGCGGACGCGGACGGCGATGGTGTCCTTAGAGACTTCGATCCCGACGATATGGATCCTGATAGCGACGGCGACGGGATCGCGGATGGTGAAGAGGACCTCGACGGTGACGGCGTGCTCGACGATGGCGAGACCGATCCGCTGGCCATCGACACCGACGGCGACGGACTCTTCGATCCGCACGAGCGCTATTGGGGCACCGATCCGCAATTGAGGGATAGCGACGGCGACACCGTCTCGGACCGCGTGGAGATCGAGAGCGGCTCGGACCCGCTGGATGGAGAGGATTCAACCGACCATGACGAGGACCACGACAGCCTCCCCGATGGGTACGAGACGGCTGTCCTGAACTCAGCCCCCGATGACAGCGACTCGCACGGCTCGAACGGTGCGCTCGGGTTCCCCGCAGATGACGGCGTGGACGACGGTGACGAGAACCCGGATTTCGATCAATGGCCGAACTGGCTCGAGTATCTCGGCGGGTTCGATCCCTGGTCGGCCAACGGCACCGACCCGCGGGAAGACGACAGCGACCACGACGGGCTCGACGACGCACTGGAACCGGTGCTCGGGACCGACCCCTGCAACCCGGACAGCGACGGCGACGGGCTCGAGGACGGCGTGGAGCATATCTATCATCATACCGATCCACTGGATGGCGACAGCGACGACGACGGGTTGAACGATGCGGAGGAAGTGACGCCCGGTGTGGACGGGTATCTCACCGACCCGCTGGATAACGATACCGACGAGGACGGGTTGAACGATCGCGACGAAGGGGTGGTGATCGGCAGTTCGCCCGTGGCGGCGGATACGGACGGCGACGGGCTCGACGATTTCACCGAGGTCGTGATCAGCGGAACAGACCCCACCCGTGAGGATACGGATGAGGACGGGCTCAGCGACGAGGTAGAGGTCCTCGATATCGGCACCGACCCGCTGGATAACGATACCGACGACGGCGGCGTGGAGGACGGTGTCGAGGTCCGATATGGTCGCGACCCGTTCGACCCCAGTGATGACGCACTGCCGGAGGATGCGGACGATGACGGGCTGATCGACAACGACGAGGCGTTCTACGGCACTGACCCGTTCGATAACGATACGGACGACGACGGGCTCAACGACGGTGTCGAGGTCCACACCACCGGTACGGATCCTTTGAACAACGATACCGACGAGGACGGATTGGCGGACGGCGCGGAGGTACGCACCTACCACACCGACGCACTCGATAACGACACCGACGAGGACGGGCTCGAGGACGGTGACGAGGTCTTAACCGACCACGACCCGGCCACGGAAGGCATCCAGGGAACCGACCCCTTGAGGAACGACACCGACAACGACGGGCTCGACGACGCACTGGAGCTCGACGAGAGCGACGGGAATAGCACCAACCCGATCGATCCCGATACCGACAACGATTCTATAAAAGACGGTGTCGAGGATCGGAACGGGAACGGCCGCGTCGATATGGGAGCGTGGAATAACGGCCTCGGCCCGGGTGAGACCGACCCGTTGAACAACGACACCGACGGCGGCGGCGCGCTGGACGGGACCGAGCTCTCCAATAGCACGCCCGGCAACCCGCTCGACCCCACCGACGACCCGACCCTCGTGGATAGCGACGGGGACGGGCTCAGCGATTATGAGGAGGTGAATACCTACTTTACCGACCCCAACGACCCTGATACCGATGACGACGGGCTCGACGACGGCTACGAGGTCGCCATGGGGCTGACCCGGCGGCGATCGCTTGCCCGTGGTGGCAGCACCGACCCGAACAACCCGGATTCCGACGGTGACGGGCTCAAGGACGGTCCCGAGGTCCTCACCTACCATACCGACCCGCTGGATAACGATACCGACGACGAC
>CAZSUE010000245.1:0-7084 GCA_964609045.1 uncultured archaeon
GGAGCGGTTAGCGGTGTGCGGTTAGCGGTATGCGGTGTGCGGGGAGCGGTTAGCGGTGTGCGGGGTGCGGGGTGCGGGGAGCGGTTAGCGGGGTGCGGTTTGCGCCCCCTTCGCCTCTTGTATATTGTATATTGTATATTGTGACAGGCGCGAGGGTCGGCGGTTTATTGTCCACTGTTCGAGTACTTAGCCCTTATGGGTAAAGACTCTATAGCGGTTTAGCAACGCCATGGTTTTCGGTCAGCTCTAAATAGGACTTTTTTGGGATCAGTGAAGGTGGGAGAGCGGTTCATTCCTGGCAGAGCATTTAGTTCATATATTTTTTGGCGAAAACATATATGCTCGACCCTTTGAATAGAATGAGCCAGAGCGTCCCCGACATGATCGCTTCGAACTCAGACCTTAGGACTCGGCTTTCAGCTCTTTGATCTCAGCTCTCGACGAGCGGTGAAAGCTCGGTCTCGAGCTCGCGAAAGTGGGTCATATCGCCGGACCAGTTTTTGATCCTTTCGCAATAGCGTTCTTCGATCCGGCGACGGACCTCCGCCATGCGCTTGCGCACCGGCTCGATGAGGTCGCCTTCGCCGATGACCACGAGGTAAAAAGTGGAGCCGGCCTCGAAAAGGAGTTTGATCGATCGGTAGTCGATGGCTTGGAGCTGGCCGGGCGTGGTCTTGAACGAGTCCTCGATGAACGATTCGAGCACGGTGAGCATCCCCCCGAGCACATCCTCGTCGATGGCGGTGGAGGCGCGGTTCCGGTGATGGAGGAGGAGCCGCCCGTCGAAGCTGATGAGGTAGATATCGAGCACGGCGAACGGTGACTGTGCCCGCGCGGTATCGATATACTCGCTCAGCTCGATCTCGCGCTTGCGTTTTGCGATAGCCGTCTTCGTCGTCTCACAGATCGTGCTCGGGTCGAGGGGAAGCATGAGATAGGCGTCGGCGCTCATCTTCCAGGCGCGTATGGCGAGCTGCTCCGAGCCGTTGGTGGCGACGAAGAGGATGGGGAGCTGGGGATAGGCGCGCCGCAGCATCTCGAGCACTGCGATACCGGGCGCGTCGTCGAGCGTTTGATAGAGGAGCAACGCTTCGGGTATATCCTGTTCGATCCGATCGAGGAGTAGGTCGGCGCTGGATACAGTAAAGGTATCGGGCCAATGCTGGCAAAGGCGACGGACCACTTCGCAGTCGGGGTCGACACCGGCCACACCGACGCAGCGTGTGACCTCACTACAGACCTGGCCAAGAACACTGGCGAGTTGATCGAGGTGGGTGAGGTCGGGTGGTGCGTTCGGGTTCATGCTTTATCACGCAACGCTTGTGTGAGAGAACCACGCGGACAATTAGTTATATTTCTATCGGTGGGGAAGGGGTTTGGGGTTTGGGGCCGCCCCCCACCCGCCGATAGGAAGCCACTGGGGCTTGAGGGCTTGGTCTCTGGCTTCACGTCGTCTTCATTATACTTCTACATACATGTATGCATGCATGCATGCATAGAGCGCATGACCGGGCACGGTGCTGGCTATGGTGTTCGCAGTGCGGGAAGAATGGCATGACGATACGATATTGGACCGTCGCCGTTGTCGATGAGAGCGGGGGCCAAAAGGTCTAATAATTGCCGGTGCCTAGCCGATCTGATAGAATGACCACGCACACGATCGAGGTCTCAGAAGAGGTCTATTGGAAGCTCGAGCAGATGAGGGTCGAAAAACGGCTCGATACGGTCGAAGAACTTCTTGGCAGTATTGTTGGTGGAGGCGTGGGTGGCGGTTCCATGGCAACCTCGGTAGCAGGCGCCGGCGAGCCCCAGACGTTTGGGACGATGGACCACAACTCACGCGAACAGGTCGTGAAAGTCATCAACGAGATGCTCGCCGGGTTCGAGTTCCCCGAAGCGGCGAGGAATGTGGCGCGCAGCTATAATGTCACGCAGTACGCGATCAGAAACCTTTGTACGAAAAGTCTCGGGTACAGTACCGCCCAGTTCAAGAATATCGTGGCCGACACACAGGAGCGCGAAAAGCTGATCAAACAGTTGCGGGGTTGATCGATCCGATCTGTGCGTTCGCGTGCGCGAGTGGGTCACGGCGCTGGGGTGCGATCGTTGCAATATAAGTATTGGCCGTTGACACAGTAGCGCAGAACGCCGGTCGTCGACCCTTCCGTCTTCCGTCTCCCGTCCACCTCTTTTGGCGCCATCCTCTCAGGCGCGTTCACGTTTTCACGGCGTCAGAGTCGCTGACCAGCCTCTTCGTCTCCTCTTTTGTCCATTTCGAGCCACTCGAGCAATTGCTCGGCCACCTCGTCGAGGTCGTGGTGGACCACCACATCGGCGATATCGTCGTGCGGTGTGGGCTGGAGATTGATGATGACGAGCGAGGCACCGTTCTTTATCGCAGTCCGTGGCAGCTCTGCGGCGGGGCTGACGGTGAGCGACGACCCGAGGACGAGCATCAGATCGGCATTCTTGACGAGTCGTCGCGCGGCGATAAGCGTTTTGCGTGGTATGGGATCGCCGAAGAGCACGATATTGGGTTTGATCACGCCGCCGCACTTCTCGCAGCTCGGCGGCAGCTCGCCGTCCTCGACGACCTTCTCGAGGATGGTCTCGATGTCGTAATTGCGGGTGCAGGATATGCAGTAGCCGCCTCGGAGGTTCCCATGCAATTCGATGATGTGGTGCGTCTCCGCCGTCTGGTGCAGTGCGTCGATGTTCTGGGTGATGACGCCGTCGAGACGTTTTTCTTTTTCGAGCATGGTGAGGAGTCGATGCGCGTGAGTGGGGCGTGCCTTGAGTATGATCGGGAGCAGCCGTTTGCCCACCTCGTAGAGCGGTTGTGGATCGACCTGGAACCCCCGCGCGGTGAACGAGAACATACTGTCGACGGTGTCCCAGAGGCCCGAGTTCGGGCTTCGAAAATCCGGTATGCCCGCGTTGGTGGATATGCCCGCGCCGGTGAGCGCGACGATGTTTTCGTTTGTACGGATCAATTCTATGATGCGCGCGATAGCCCGATGCCGGCCGCTCGATCGTCCGGTCCCGACATTACGCTCGGGAGTGCGGCTGGAGCTGGACCGAGCGTTCGATTTGGCGGGGCGTTGTGGCATCGAGCGGGAACATCGGGACACTGGCTTAAGTCTTTATTGTCTCAGGGGGCATCCCTTTCTATAGCTTCATTCACCCGTTGGAAATATGCGCCCTTCATACACGCTAGGATATAACTGCACCATCGACGAGCAGGTGAATGACCAACATGCGTACGAACGAACAGGCATTAAATTAAAGTCGCTCTCACCCTCTTTTCTACCTGTGCATGAACGGGGGAAACCCATCCTCAATCGTTGCGGCTTACTGGGTAGGGCTAAGATGGCCACGAAGTCGCCGTAGTTGACGCGCCATAACATGAGACCAGCGTTGTATGCCTCGGCTGAAACGCAACGAACGGGCTGAGGCGCTTGCGATGGGAGGGGAGCAGCATCGAATGAACCGAATCGGCCATACTGCTTCGCACCCATCACGCAAGGCACCACTTTCACTGGCTCGATAGTTCCGTCTATCACATGGTTGGCTATTGAGAACTTGCGGTGAGTCGAAATGCTCTTTCGTTCCATCCCCCACAGAATCGTTAGCAACTCCAGTAGAGAAGGCGCGATCGAGGTTACAACGGACCGTTGAAGCTATAGATTGCTTCCAACCGAGGTTTGGCTCGTGCCAGGCGGTTGAATACACCATCGAAGGGATGGAGCATAAGTATTAGCTTTCGCGCCCGTTCGCGTTACCGTGTTCTATAAATAGCGCACGGTCATAGTATGATGCGTTGGAACGGCGCGATTCGTACCGACCGTGACCATTGCGAAACGAAAGTAGGTGGACGAGGAATATGAAGCAATATGATCTGATCGTGATCGGGTCCGGAGCGGGGCTCAATGTGGCGTCAAATGCACACGCGCACGGGATGAAAGTGGCAGTGATCGAGCACGGCCCTCTTGGGGGGACCTGTCTCAATGTGGGGTGTATCCCGTCGAAGGTCCTCATCTATCCGGCCGATGTGATCCGCGCGATGCAGGACGCGGGATCACTCGGGGTCAAGAGCGAGGTCAGCGAGGTCGATTTTGGCTTTATCATGGAACGGATGCACGGCTTCATCGACGAGGACCGCGAGCAGATGGAGGCGAGTATCGACGCCACCGAGCGGTTCGACTGGTATCGCGGCACCGGTGAGTTCGTCGACGATCATACCATGCGCGTGGGCGATGCGACCCTCACCGCGCCGCGCATCGTAATCGCAGCCGGTTCGCGCGCCTTCACCCCTTCGATCAAGGGGCTCGACGTAGTGGACTATCTCGATAATATCTCTGTTTTCGAGCTCACACGTCAGCCCACGAGCCTCATCCTTATCGGCGGCGGGTATATCGCCGTGGAGTTTGCGCATTTTTTCTCCGCCATCGGAACCAAGGTAACGATCCTCGGCCGGAATCCACGGCTATTGAAGGAGGAGGACCCAGAGATCTCTGCACTGGTCAAAAAGCGGCTCGGGAAGCATGTGAGGATCCATACCGGGTATGAAGTGTTCAAGATCGTGGAGAAGGGCGGGAAAAAGGTTGTCTATGCACGAAATACGCGTACGAAAAAGGTGTACACGGTCTCGGCCGAGGCGGTCATGGTGGCTGCGGGGCGGGTCTCAAACGCCGACCTCTTCAAACCCGAGAAGACGGGTGTGGAGACCGACGGAGGCGGCTGGATCAAGGTGAACGAACACCTCGAGACGACAAAGCCGAACATCTGGGCGCTCGGCGACGCCATCGGTAAATATCTCTTCCGGCATACGGCCAATGAGGAGGCGGAGATCGTCTGGATGAACATCCACGCGACGCTCGCGCATCAGAAAGATGGCCAGGGTCAGGGGCATGGCCATAAGATGAAAATGAACTATCACGCCATCCCACATGCGGTCTTTGGGTATCCGCAGGTGGGTGCGGTGGGTCTCACCGAGCCGCAGGTGGACGCGGCCGGGGTCGACTATCTCGTGGGGAAGGCGCAGTATACCGATACGGCGAAGGGGTTTGCCATGGGCGAGGACGAAACACTGGTGAAGGTACTCGTCGACGCCGGATCGCGCCGGGTCCTCGGGTGTCACATCGCCGGTCCCGAGGCTGCGGTGCTCGTCCAGCAGATCGTCTATCTCATGCATGCGGGCAACGGCGATTATCTGCCGCTGGCGCGGGCCGAAGTGATCCATCCCGCGCTCAGCGAGGTAGTCACCCGCGCGTTCGGCGCGCTCATGCCGCCCGAGCATGCGCATGAAGGGCTCCCGCCACAGCTCCGCAAGCAACTGGAGTCCTCATCGGCAACCAAGAGCCATGGCTCGAAACAGGGTGCGAAGCGAAGCGGGCCGAAACGGAAGAAGAGGAGTGGGGGCGCCACGCACGAGCGCTCGTCCAGAGCGCGGCGCGGCGCGCATCGGCATAAGCGCTCGCGCAAATCATGATGATGCATGGAGCCAGCAGAGACGGTACTGTGGTAGATCTGCGAACCGAAGACAGGCGCCAATGCGTCGAGGTTCCCGGTCGCAACACCATATGAGGATATACTGCTCGTGCTCTCAAGATCGGTCGCGACAGCGCATCGCTGGCCCATGCAGATCGGTCGGGCCTGATCGGGTGGGCACCACAAATTATATGTAATTACAGAAAGTTCTGAAGACGGGCGCTGACGTTCAGGTCCACCTTTCGGCAGTTCTCATGTTCGATCGCCAGCGAACCTCTCCCGGGAACTGAGTGGGCGCGCTCGATCCTTATTGTACTTTGTACTTATTTCGCGGACGGGTGAACGATGACGAAGATAGCCTGGCATAAAACGAAGAAAGAAGGCGCGCTCTTTTGGCATGTCCCGCGAGTGATCAAGTTCAACGACACCGTCGTCGTCGAGCCCGACGAGTTCGTCGTCTTTTATTACAACGGCTGGGTCATCGGTGTGTTCAGCCGTCCCGGCACCTACCCCATCGTCCCCGATCTTGCGAAGCGCTTCCCAAAGCTCTGGAATAAGCTCACGAAGTGTCGGGAGTATGTGGAGGTCTACTATGTCGCCAATGGGACGTTCGAAAGCAAGTTCGGGACGAAGCAACCGCTGATGTTCGAGGACCCGAAGTTCGAATTGGTACAGATCCGCGGCTTTGGCCAGTTCACATTCCGTATCCAGGACCCGGTCAAGTTCGTCCAGCGTTATGTGGGCCAGTACGGTTGCTCCACGGCTGACGAAGCGGAGGTGCGCATCAAGGAGCAGATGACCGTGCTCCTCAACACGACTCTTGCGAAGCTGAAGGACCGTGGGCTGACCGTGGTCAAGATCCCGGGGAATTTGAACAAGATCAAGCGTGCGATGATCAAGCTGTCGCGGCGCGAGTTCAAGCCGACCGGACTGGTGCTCACCGGGCTTCCGTCGCTCAATATCAACCTCCCACCGTCGATCAATAAAGCGATCAACGAGATGTCCGCCGTTGCGGCGGTATCGGAACAGACGATCGAGAAGATGACGAAGTACGAGACGATGAAAGCGATCCGCGACGGCAGCCGTGTCGATGCGGTCAATGTGAATGTCGACCAGATCGGTGACCGATACGATATCGGCCAGGTCGGCGACAGCTACGAAACATCGCAGACCGTGATCCAGGATTCGGTGGTGATGCGGAGCAATATCGGCGGCGGTGGAGCACAGTCGTCGTCGAAAGCGGGCGGTGGGTCGCAAACGCGATCGGGATCGAGATCGGAGTCGAATGTCACGATCAAAGACAGCGTGGTCCAGCGCTCCACCGTGGGCAGCGGTGAGAAGACGAGCTGTCCCAGCTGCGACGGCGATGTGCAAGAGGGGTGGAAGATGTGCCCCCTCTGCGGTGCGCGGCTCGAGCAGAAGTGCCCGAACTGCGGCGGTGAACTACAAGCCGGTTGGAGGCTCTGCCCCAATTGTGGGTACGATCTCTCCCAATGAACAGCGCGACAGCTCTGTATCATGGTATCGGCAGCATGTTCTCTCGACCGTTTCATCGCGGTCGGCAGCGTACCGACGGACCCGTCCGGCGCTGCCG
>CAZSUE010000246.1:0-7074 GCA_964609045.1 uncultured archaeon
GGTGGATGGTCGGGGTGAAGACACAGGTCCGAAGCGCGTAGATGTACCCCACGACATCACCGTCCTCGTCGGTGATCGCAAGATCGGTGAGCGCGATGACATCGCCCTCGATGGAGAACGCGGTACGACCCTCGCGCAGTGCGACATTGAACGACGGCCAGCCCATATAGGCCTCCTTGCCCATACGATTGGCCATGTTCTCACCGACCCGCGACCAATATTGGATCGTTCCTTCGATCCCTGCTTTTTCGCTCATATCCTGAATGAGAGATATCAATGCAACATCAAGCAATTATTGTACCTCCAGTCCTAATAAAGTAAGATTTATTCGAAACGCTATAGATTGATGATCGTACGCAGATTCAAATCGTCCCGATCCTCGATCCCGATCTTCGTTGCACCCTATGTCATGACGCGACGTTATTTTATATTAACTCTATGATATGCGACGGGAACCACGATCTATTCGTCGATGGAAACGCGACCGAACCGGCTCGTGCGGTTCTCACCGGCCGCGCTCGTATCGCCCATCGTCGCGACGGCTCACTCCGTGCGGCGGTAGTAATAGGTCCGACCGCGTTTGTTCTTTTCGGCGAGCGCACGCTCTTCGAGCGCATCGAGCAGCTGCTTGAGCCGACGATGCGAGAGCACCACAACATCCGGGAGCTTCTTCTTGAGCTGGGCGATGCTCTCCCATTCCGCTTCGAGCATATCGAGGATCAACGCCTCATCCTCGCCAAGCGCGACCGCAGACTCCGTCGGCGTGGGTTCGGGCTCCGCCTCACCCTCGTCCACCGCTGGCACCTCTTCCTCGGCGCCCCCCGCACGATCGGTGGACTGCAGCGAAAGGATATCTACATCCATATCCACGCCCATGCCCATGCCCATGTCCATGCCCATGTCCATGCCCATGTCCATGTCTATATCGACCGCGTCCTCAGCCGTCGGTTCAGCCGCTGGCTCTTTGGCACCACTATCATCAGCACCATCAGCATCATCAGCATCATCAGCATCATCCTGGTCGGCGCGGTTAGCCGCCGGCTCCTCTATCGCTTCTTCTATTTCTTCTTCGACCCCTTCTTTCGCGCGCTCTGGCTCGACCGGCTCCGTCGTCTCGACTTCCGCCTCCAATGTTTTCTCTTCGTCCTCGGCCGCCGCTGCCGCCGCTTCAGAACCGGGTTCAGCCGCCGCCCCAGCTTCGATTCCAACTCCAACTCCAACTCCAACTTCGACTTCGGCCTCTTCCGCGCTCTCAATACCGGTTCCGGTTCCGGTTTCGGTTCCGGTTCCGCTCTCGATCGTGCCCCCCTCTTCCGCCTCGACCGGAGCGGTCGCCGAGACCGCCGCCACCTCGTTTCGCAGCCCCATCAACATCGACTCCATCGCCTCGAGCCGCGTGAAGAGCGCATCGACATTGAGCCGCTGCAGCTTCTCCTCGTGCTCGACCAGCTGCTCGCGCAGCTCGCCGATCAGTGTCTCGAGCACCTCCTGCTGCGCGTCGAGCGATTCACATCGCACTTCCATCTCTTCCTGGAAGCGTTCCGTCTGGCTCGACTCTATCTGCTGCTTGAACTGGTCGAACTTGTCCTCGAGGTTGTTCTCCACGATCTGGATCTGCTCGTGCATCGCATACGAGATCGTGTCGATGTTCTTCTCGATCATATTGATATATTTTCGTAAGTTATCGTATCGGTTCAGGAGCGTGGTGGTCTTATCCACCGCATATTCCTGGCTCTTGAGCTTGATCATCGCCTGGAAGTTCTTCGGTTGATATGCGGGCACGAGGAAGATGAGCCGCTGCAGCAGCTCCTGATAGGTTGTCTGGATCTGTTTGGCCGAAATGAGATTGTTCTCGATGGAGCGCACGAGATTACGCGTTTGGAGCTTGCGCCCTTCGAACTTGAATAGTTCCGAGCCCGAGGTCCGGGTGCGGATATCTTCGAGCGCTTCGTTGATCGCGATCTCCGCATCGTGTGCGCCGAGGTGGCGCCAGATCTCGTCGACGACATCGGTGAGCGTCGCCTCGTACACGATCTCGAGAATATACGGCGGTATCTTCGCCACATCGAGGCTCTCGCCCATCCCCACCTCTTCGTGTATCGCTGCGATCTTGCCCTCGATCTTGTCGAGTTCGTCGCCGATGCGCGACCCGCGTTGCTGCTCGATCTCCTTCACAAAGTCCCGCTTCAGCGCCTTATGCTCCGACCGAAGCTCATCCATGGCCTCGCGGAGTTCGCGTTGCGCCGTCGCCGTCTTGTCGATCATCTCCGGCTCAACGATCGGTTTTGCGTCAACTCCCGCGGCGGCGCTCTCCGATGGAGCGGGCGCGGCGCGAACCGTGAGCGCGCGTTTTTGCCCCTCCGTTCCCCCATCGATAATAGTACCAATATCAGCATCAGCAACAGTATCAGTATCAGCAACAGTATCAGTATCAGGATCATCGGCCGTCATCACTTCCAACGCGTGCTGCAGCTTTTCGAACCGCTGCTTGAGCGCGTCCAGTTCCTCCTCGAGCTCCTCCATCGGCTCCTTCCGGCCAAGCATCTCGCGATAGAAGTCCTCGCGCAGCCGACCCAGCGACGCGGCGGTGTCCTCCACCTTCTGCTCGAGCGTTTGGTAGCGCTGCTCGAGCCGCCATAGCCCACCTTGCAGCTCATCGTCCAGCCGGTCCAGCCCATCTCGGAGACGGTCCTCGACAGCACCGGTCGATGGCGTACGGCGGGGTGATTCCGCTGGCTCGCTAGAAGTTGGTGCCGCCACGGTACGGTTCTCACTGCGCCCTCGCTCATACGGTCGACCAAAGCGAAAAGAAGAGCGCGATCGCGGCTCAGATCGGGTTCGGGATCGGGGTCGCGACCGAGGTGGAGGCGGAGGTGGGGGCCGGGGTTGGGATCGGGATTGGGATCGGGATCGGGATCGTGGTTGGGATCGGAGTGGTGGCTGAGGGCGTGGTCCAACGCTTTTTCCGGCCGATCGTGGGGCGCTCCCCGACGCTGTGCGCTCATCGGTATCGAGATCGGTGCCGGCACGGACTGCGGGATGGTACGGATAGTCCTCGACCTCCGGTTCGTCCGGGGTAGGTTCGGCGCTGCGGCGCGCGACGCGGTCGGCTCCACCTTCGGCGGCCTCTTCGGCTGAGTGCTCGGGGCTGTTTTCGGATGGTGCCGTGGTGTGCCGTGCCATTGTTGGTCCAACTCCAGCCGTGGTCCCTCGGGGGCCGCATCGGGCAGCCGTTGAGGTAACCATCGGTTTCGGTTCCGAACGCCGCTTCCAGCCGCCCCATCCCGTGTCAGACGAACGACCGCAGCTTGCGCTCCACTGCGGAGATCCATGTCTTCATACATTGATCGGCGACGATCTCACCGGCGAGACGCGAGATATGACCGGAGATCACCTTCTCGAGAAAGATCATCCAGAGATGCCGTTCCATATTGGCGGGCCGAACCCCCATCTCGTTGAAGGTAAGGGTCACGATCTCCTCTACCGGCCCCTTGCCCACCACCGACTGTATCTTTTCCCTTATCATCTCCAATATCTCCATGTTCTTCTGGTACTCCTTGGTGTGGATGAACCGCTCTTTGAAGAGAAGCCGACTGAGCTTGCGCAACTCTTCCGCCACATCCTCCGGGTACTCGGTGAGGATATCGTCGCTGAGGGGGCGCTGTTTGAAGATATGCTTGACCACCATACTCGCCTTGATGATCGGTTTCAAAAGCGATTCGAGCTGTGTGATATCCACATCGCGGGTGACGATGGAGAGGAGGAACGCATCGCTGCCCACACCGGAGATGAACATCGTCCCCTGGCGGTATTGCTGTACCGATAATTTCATATTCTCGGCACGGAGCTGGGCGCAGATCGACTGCAGGTTCGAACGAACGAGATGGAGCATGGAATGCTGCGGCGTTTCGAGCATATCGGGGATCCATGAGGAGAAGATCCGGCCGTCGACACCCATGAAAATGACGAGCTCGATGGGACTTTCCTCGCAGAGCCGCCGCAACTCAATCTCGAGCATATATTTGAGTAGCCCGACATTCTCCGCTTCGAGCGTTTTCTTGATCTCGGGCGCGCGACGGAGTAACATATTATTTCAACCCATACGAATCGAAGATGATCTGAAGTGATTCCTCCGGCGAATAATCGTAGACCCATTCGTTCTTCATCGTATTCAGTTTCTCGATGATGAACGCGGGCGCTTTGAGGTATTCCGCCGTATCGATCGCCTCGTCGAAGATCGCATCGTGTGACCGGCGCCGTTCTTCGTCTTCCTCCTCTGGAGAGGTCCGGACGATGGCGCCCACACCGCGTGTGAAGATATAAGGGTAGACCGATTCGCCGTGCGCGATACCACGCATCTTGATGATCTCGAGCGTGCGGTTGAACGCGCCGCCGATCGGGTGATAATCGAGATGGACCGCACCGTCGGAGAGATAGATCGGAAGGAGCACATCGGCACCGATGGTCTCACCCGGCTTACTATGTTCCTCCACCGTGGCCAGTACGGTCCCCAATTTCTTGAGCGTGTAAAAGAGCTTGCCGATCAGTTCGCGCTGCTCCTGTTTATCCTCTACCGCCCATATCACCGGTGTCATCGGGTCGATGGCCACGCGGGTACGGACCTCGTAATCGGTCCGCGCACTGACCAGCTTCGGGAGCTGGTCCTCGATCATTTTCTTGAAGTTCCGACCCTTGAGATGGATGAAGAAGAGTTCCTTCTCGTGATGCGATCCCATATCCCAGCCGAGGAGCCGCGCCTCGTTCATGATCTGCTCCGGCGGCTCTTCCATGGTTATATAGAGCGCCTGTTCGCCGTTCTCGATGCCGTGCATGAGAAACTGCATGGCGAAGGTACTCTTACCCGTACCGCTGGCACCGACGACGACGATCGAAGTATTATCGCGAAAACCACCTTCCAATACTCGATCGAGCCCAAAGATCCCTGTCTCGATCCGTTCTTCATTCATTCTTCTTCCTCCTCATCATTCATTTCATCTGCTAACAATTCTGCGAATCCTCGTGATCTCAATGCTTTCTTCCGCAAATCGATGATCTCCGAATCGTCGACCTCCCATGGAAGCTGCTCGTCTTCGGTGACCTCGACCAACGCTTCGGCAAACGATCTCGAGGCCGCGATAGAGGTCGTGATCTGCGATATCGAGCGCCAGGGCGGTTCGAACTCTCGTTCCGGTGTACGCTCCTGCGTGGAAATATAATCGTAATAGGTCCGCCCCGCTTCGGTGATCTCGAAGTTCTCGTCGATCAGTTGATAATACTGCTGGCATTCGAGCCGCGACATGAGCTCGTCCTCGTCGATATCGAGCTGCTCAACCAGCACGCCCTCGTCGAAATGCGGTTTCGAGGTCGCTTCGAGGATCCGAATATCGGTCTCGTCCAGCAGGATCTTGTACGCTTCCAGCGGATGCAGATCGATCTTGAACTCGCACACCGGGTCGCCCGTGTTGCGACAGCGCGTCTCCACCACCTCACATGCGAGCCCGAGGTCTTCGGTGAAGAACCGCGCCAGCGCGTCGGCGGTGGGTGAGCAGACCTTCTCATCGGCGATATCGGGGAAGAGGTGACAGACCGGACAATCCTTGATCTCGAAGGTGTAAGAGAAGAGCGCCGCGTTGGTGAGTTCGAGCCTGCCGAGGCCGATGGTCTCGAAAAGGTTATAGAGGTATTGGAGCACCGGTGTATTGGATATTTCACAGACACCGAACCCTTTGAGGAACTTTCGTGTCTCCGACCAGGGCACCTTCGAGCGCTCGATGGCGATGGCGATCTTCGATTCCAGCTCACCGAGCTTGCCGAACGCGCTCATCATCTCGGCAAAGCTGCCGCCACCGGGTAGCTCCTCGTCATCTCGACTCATGCAGCGCCTCCATGTTGTAGTTGTGAACGATAGAGATAGAGAAAGTGGTGGACCGCCTTCAGGCTCATCGTCTCCCGACTCGCCATTTCGACACAAAAATCCGGGAACTTGATCGTGAGCGGACGCGCGCCGATGGGCGAATCCATCGACTCGATCTCACTGACCTGCATCCGATACCATCGCTGGTCCTTGCCTAAGAACATATCGTCGCCCTTTACATAAAGGTCACCGGTATGTCTCCGTGTCTGGCGAGAGATGCGGTCCTCTCCGTGAAAACCGATGTCGAAACAAATATCACACTCATGAAATAATAGGGCTTTTGACACAGAGGATCCTCCAGAGCTGGCGGGACGATACCGCGCGATCAGCAGAAAAGAACCCCATCCCATTATATAATGGTAACGGTTTTTCCGTTCGAAATAATGACGCAGATGGCGCGTTATCCGCGACCGCGTAATATTCTGCACGACGCGAGGTTCCGCCCCTCACCCGTCCGCCTCCTTGCGGAAGTTGAGGCAATATTGATGGTGGCGATTGCCGACCCATGCATAATTGATCCCGAGGGCAATGAGCCGTTTATCGTCCTGTAACCAGATCCGTTCGTCTTTCGGCACCCAGCTATCCTCGCGCAGTTTCCAACACTGCTCGTCCGCGTCCCAACGCTGCGAGAGGTACTGCACTGTATCGAACGCCAGCGGGTAGAGCCGGCTGTTGGCATAGACGTTGTTCGTGACGATGGTGAGATAGCCTTTCGGTTTGAGCACATCGTAGACCGCGTCGAAAATATCGCGCAGCGCGGACAAGAATGCGAAATAGTCCGAAATATTCCCGAGATCGCGTGGGTTGTCCTCGCTGTACTGCGTATCGAGGCCCGCGTCCGCGCGCCCTTTCTGGCGCATGGAGCGGCGTTTCAGCTGGTCCCAGTACGGCGGCGAAGTGATACAATAATCCATTTGCCCGATCCCACGCTCCTCCAGATGCGACTGGAGCTCGAGCGAATCGCCGCAGATCGTCTCCAACCGTGTCTCCGTGGGGGACATCTCCTTCACGCGTTTGCGCGCGATCTTCGCATATTTCTCCATCAGCTCGACGCCCGCCGCGTTCCGACCCGCGCGACCCGCTGCGATGAGCGTGCTCCCCGTACCGAGGAACGGGTCGAGCACCCACTGGCCCGGCTTGGTGAAGAACTCGATGAACTC
>CAZSUE010000247.1:0-7031 GCA_964609045.1 uncultured archaeon
CACCATCCATCGATCCGCATGTCCCGACAAAGAAGAGATGACTTGACACTAGAGGATGCGGTCCGGAAGCAGCCCCGCCGCCTTGAGCTTCGAGAGATACGCGTCGAACGCGAGTCCATTCTCGTGCATGAACGCGATGCCGAGGTAGGCGTTATCGACGATCACATTGCGGTCTTGCATGGTGAACCCGACGAGCTGGACGCGATTGTTGCAGACATGGATGCTCTTTTCGCCCACGACGGCATAATGCGGATGCGCGCCGCCAATGGGGCCGTGGAGCCGCTGCAGCCCGAACACGATATTCGTATGGATCGAGTTGCAGAGTGTGGTGAGCGGATCGGCGAGGAACCGTTCGATGAGCGCGCGGTGGATCGCCTCGTCGCTATCGCCCAGTGCACGGCGTCCCTCGTCGGTGAGGTGTGCGATCATCGTGGTCACGTGCATGAGATTATTGGGCAGCTTCAGCGCCATTCCGTACATCGTCGGGGGGAACGAGTAGCCGTACTGTTTCATCAGCTCCAACGGATCATCCAATTGATGGCAGCCGGTGGGATAGCGCGGCTCGAACGGTTCGAACTTGACCCCTACATTCGTCGAGGTCTGATGGATGTCACCGGTGCGGCGGAGGTACTGGATCACGCAGAACTCGAGCTTGTCGTCGAAATGCTTGAGCAGCTGCGCGGTCATATGGCTGTTACATGAGAGATTGACGAGCTTGCCGGTGGACCGGAGCTTGTCCAGCCCGTCCTCTGCGTTGATCGTGCCGATGAACGGGGTGGCATCCGGCACCTTCGACGCTTCCGAGCCCTGGAGCACGAAGGGGGTATCGCCGTAATGCTCGATATTCCGCGCACCGCAATCGGTGGCGTCGATGATGAGCGACGCGTTCGCAAACGCCTCGCTCCATGTGATCACTTCGATGTGTTGGTCGAGGATATTGCAAAACGGCGCGATCTTTTCGTCTGGTACCGCGATGATATCGAGGTCGAGGTTCTTCTCCACGAGGATCTTCGCCGCCTCGTCCGCGGTCCATTTCGCGAGGAGGATCTTTGGCGTGGGTATGCCGAGCTCACGGCTCTCTTGGAGGAGAAGATAGGTGGAGGTGCCGATGGTCCCCACACCGTTGATCACGATATATCGCTCATTCTTGTATTTCTCGAACAGTGGCCGATCACTCATCGTACCAACTCCTAAGAGGGTCTCATCATCCAGTTGCCAATTACATTTATCGGCACTATAAAAAGGTTTGTTACAATTCGCTTACCATCTTGCTGCGAGTCGTGTAATATTTGGGGAGATACCCAGCAGGAGCGCGACCGGGAATGGGAACGATCGGGGCCGAAAACCTAGAGCTCGTCCGGCTCGTGGCTCGCCCTCTCCTCGGACTGCGGTTCTGCCACATCCCAGGGGTTGAACCCGCCCCGCTCCATCCGGTGGAGGAACTGTCGGATATGGTCTAGAAATTTCTCGCCGATGGTTCGGGTCTCGTCGTCCGGGCGTTCCCTCTCTTCGCGTTTCGCTGCGACCAGTTTCAACAACGCCTCACGGATCTGGGTGAGCTCGCCCGTATCGAGCCAGATGCCGCAACAGACATCACACGCATCCACCGTGACACCATGGAAGTGGATCTCGTCCATGGTCGTTCCTTCACCGCAGGCGGGGCAGTGAAGCTCCTCTCCCTCGCCCTCTGCGCGCGCGATGAGTTTCTCGATGGATAGTTCGTGCCCGAGCAGCTCGTCGAGCTCCTGCGTGTCGAACCAGATCCCCTGACATTCGAGACAGATGTCGAGTTCGATCGCATTGACATCGATCTGCTTCAACGGCGCGGCGCATCGCGGACAGTATCGGTGTCGGGTCATCGTTATCGTCGTGCTATCATAGCGTTGCAACCGTACAAAAGCACTTTGGTCCGGTGGTCGTGGGAGATGCTCGAGTCGAGTAATATCGTATCACCCCCATCATGTCGCAGCAGAAAGCATTAGGCTCCATAAGTGATGTACGTATGGATAGATGAATAGATAGATAGATGGATGGATGAGATAGATTTTTTGGCCGTGAGAGAGCGAAACCTTCATTATGGCCCGCCTCGCCATGGTAGCGATGATATCGTGTCGATGCCGGCCACCACCTCCATCGCAACCGCTCATTCAGGCTCCGCCATACAACTCGCCGTATTCGACGACCCGTACATTTCCGTGGTCCAGGCGTTGGCCGTGGCCGAACTCGGCGTGCCGCTGCTCGTTGCCAGCGACCTCTGCGTCCCGCACCGCGAGCGGCTCGAGCTCGTCACCGCCGATGAGGTCAGGCGCTGGGAGAAGCCGCCGACGAAGCTCCTCACCAACTCGGAAGCGCCGCTGGAGCTTATCCTCGACCTCGCCGCAAATAGCTCCCTGCATGATGCGGTGACCATCTTCAAACGCAAGGACCGCTTTCGCGAAGTGCTCGCGCCGCTTGCGCCCTCGCTCCGGTTCGAGACCTACACCGTTGACGAACTGGCAACCGCCCCGTACCATCGGTTCCGATATCCCTTGATCCTCAAACCGGCCCGTGGCTTCCTCAGCAAGTTCATCTATAGCGTTCCCACAGCGGACGATTGGCCAGCGGTGATGGCGCGTCTCGCCGAGGAACTGGAGCGCGCGTGCAATAACGGGAGCGACGGGAGCGGTGCGGGCGACGAGGGCGCACGGTGCGACGGGGCGTATGGCTTCCCCGCCAGCGTGCTCTCAACCGAGCTGTTCCTCGTCGAGGATAAGCTCGAGGGCGAGGAGCTGGCGGTGGACGCCTACTTCGATGAGAGGGGTGCGCCAGTCCTCCTCGATCTCTATCATCACCCGTTCGCAAGCGAGGACGATACCCCTGACCGGCTCTATTACACCCAGCTCGGGCTGGTCCGCGCGCATCGGGGCGCGGTATTGGATATCCTCAGGCAGATCGGCGAGCTGGTGGAGATGAGGAACTTCCCGCTCCATCTCGAGCTCATCCGGAGGGGCGACGGTTCGCTCGTGCCGCTGGAGGTCAACCCGTTGCGGTTCGCCGGCCTCGGCACATCGGACCTCGGGCTGTATGCGTACGATATCGATGTGACGCGCGCGTTCTTTTCCGGCACCCGGCCGGACTGGGACCGCATTCTCGACTGTGGCGACGGGGATGCGGGTGAAGCGTACTGCTGTTTTGTCATCGGCGAGCTGCCGGAGCGGGCGCGTCGCGCGCATCAAGAAGGCCACGCGGTCCGCATCGACCGCGACGGGATCCGCGCGCTGCTGGGGAGAAGCATCCACGAACTGCGCTGGTTCGACGAACTGGAACTGGAACTGGAACTGGAGCTGCCGTTCGTGTTCATCGCATTCGTCCGTGTCGATCGCTGGGCGCGGGTCGAGGAGATACTCCATGCCGATATGGAACGCTACGTCCACCCAGTATAAAACGCCGATCGGTGATTTGGGACCACCGCGCCCCGTTGTTTTTCATTCATCTCACCTGAGATCGTTAGCCCTCCAGTTACCTCATCAATGGGGTTTGTTTCATGGCGTTTGAAGTGGTCTCGAACCGCGAACTGCGAACTGCGACCAGAGGCTCTCGATCGCAGTATTTCTATTGAACACCGGCCACATGCGCGAGGGGTATGCGCGCTCGTAGCTCAGCATTTTTTAAAGACTTTCTTCGCGGTCTCCGGGATGGTGATCACCGGCACCGGCGAATGCTCGATGATCTGTTCGGTGATACCTTCGCTGAAGAGACCGCGCCGTCGGCCATGATGCGAGGTGCCGACGACCACCATATCGATGCGTCGATCTTCGATCGTCCTGAGGACCATCTCGACGACCTCCCCGACCTCGATCATCGTCGCCACCGGTACGCCGCTGCGTGCACCCGCTTGTTCGAAATGTGCCAGCGCCTCCAATCCCCGGCGTTCCGACTTTTCGGTATACTCTTTCGTGACATAGAGTGCGGTCACATTCCCGCCGTTTTGCTGCGCGAGATCGACGGAGTAGTCGGCGAGGTTCGCCGCGGTGAGGATGCTCGAGACCGGCGTCAGTATCCGCACATCGCCCTCCTTGACCATCCGTGCGGGGAGATAGTTCGCCGGTTTGGACTGGCGGATGGGCGAGACGCCGTGCTCGGTGCTGGGATAATATTTCGCGTTTTGAAACGGCATGTCGGTTCCGAGCCGTTGCTCGGTGGCGATGTCCTTTTTGAAGACGATCGTATGGTAATTGAACGGGATCTCCACCCCATTCGCGTCGAACCGGTCCTTGATCTCCTCGAGCAGGTCCGAGCGGATCTGGTCCTTATCGCGCGCATTCCTGATCCAGATCCACAGTTTCAGGTTCACCCCGGAGCTGCCGAACGAATCGACCCGAACGAACGGTTCGGGGCGGTCGAGCACCAGTGGATGATCCGCAGCGGCCTCCTGGCACAGCTTCTTGGCAAGACGCCAGTCCGACCCGTAACTGATCGCAATATCGATGACATGCGCGATGATCGGCGACCCGCGCGTGAAGTTCCATATATCGTTCATCGTCAGATAGCTGTTCGGGATGACGACGATCTCCTCCTCCACCGTCTTGATCTTGGTGGTATTGAGCCCGATATCGACCACATCGCCCCAGGTCTCGCGACCGGGTTCGCCCACGCGGATCCGATCACCGATCATGAACGGCTTATCCACCGTGAGCATGAACCCCGCCATGAGGTTCGCGATGGCGTGCTGCATCCCAAATGCGATTGCGAACCCGATGACACCGAGGACGGCCACGATGGTAGTGACGTCGACCCCAAGCACGGAGAAGATCATCCCCAAACCGACGATGAACGCGATGACGCGGATCAAGTTCTCGAGTGAGGTGGCGACATGTTTGTCCATCCGGCGCGGCCGCACGATCTTGATCTTGAAATAGGTGAGCACAACGATGGTAACGAGTATGATGGAGAGGACGCTCCAGACGATCGAGAGGATCGGGTCGATATAGGTTTCGAAGAACGGGAGCTTATCGAAGTTCTCGAACGCGATATCCAGCGCCAAGATCGTGCCCACGAGGATGGTGAGATAGTAGAGCACACGCGTGACGGTAGTGGTCAGGTCGCGGACCTCACCCGTCTCCATCGAGCTGCCCACCACCGCCTGGACGATCGCCCTGCAGAGCGGTGTGAGCACGCTCTTGACAAAGAGGACGAAAATGAGCACCACGATCACGAACAGACCGAGGCTGCGGATCGTGAATGTGTAGCCTAATACTGGAATAGGAGTGAGGAGATCGTAGCCCAATGCATGGATGGCGATAATGAGGTACGGGAGGAGGATGGTGATCCCGATGAAACGGACCATTGGCGGCTCCAGTGTCTTTTTCAGATTGTACCGCGTCTGTTTCGCTATCTGCTGCTTCTCGCCCCAATCCAGTTTCCGATCCGTCTTCTTCTCGCGCAGTCGTATCTCGAAATCGATGATCGCTCTCGTGATCGAAGCGGTGAGCCGCCGCGGGATGATCGCCGCCAGGGCGATGCCAGAGGCGAGAACGACGCAAAAAACAATGAGATTCAATAGCGATACGGTGGTGTTCAGTAGTGGGAGCTCGTATTCGACAAACACCGAAGGGAGCTGTGCGGACCACATCCTCTACATCTCCATCAATCCGATCATCGAACGATCAAGCCATCAAACCATCGATCCTCTCTATTCCTTCTCCAGAGCGCGCAGGAGCATGATGGTCCCACGGGAAATTCGGCCGCGGTTCATTTTCCAATTGGGAAAGGAGCGCCACGATTTATCAAACTTTCTTCGTCCGGAGCGATCGCCCGCTCGATGCGGCCATTAAAGCACTGGCAGGAACCGGGAGCGGAGGTATCCGGCAGTTACATAAAGAGGCGGTTAGGCAACAGGCCGATAGGTGCGGATGAGATCCGCCTCAAAGATCGGTTCGATGACGATCTTGACAGCTCCCTGGACCACGCATCGCGAACATCAGGATCCCAAGCGGCCTGACGCCGACTGACGCCGCCTGAGCGTTTTTCAACCTCCTTCCTGAGAAGAGCGCCAGGATGATAGGCACCATTATTGAGTTCACGCTGAAGTCCTGCGAGGAACTCGTCGACGCCAGCCTCCTCAATATCGTGTATGGTCTCGCCATTCGGACCGGGAGAACCTACCTCCGAGGAGGACTCTGTCATCCATTGCTTCTCGTACAGATATTGCGAAAGTCCGGCCCCTTTGATCTTGCGGAGTTGTGTTGTCTCCGCCTTCATCGCGACTACGAACCGATCCGCCGTCCGCGCCATACATCCTGACTCCAAGAGCCTTCACACTTCACACTTTACACTTCACACTTCACACTTTACACTTCACACTTTACACTTCACACTTTACACTTCACACTTCACACTTCACACTTTACACTTTACACTTTACACTTCACACTTTACACTTCACACTTTACACTTTACACTTTACAATTCACACTTTACACTTTACACTTCACACTTCACACTTCACACTTTACACTTCACACTTTACACTTTACACTTCACACTTTACACTTCACACTTTACACTTCACACTTTACACTTCACACTTTACACTCCCATCCGATAACTTCAATAGCCCCGGTCGGTATCGCGGTTCGTGATCCATCGTGGTACCCCGACGCGCTCGACGGCTCGATAGCGTGGACCGTGCGCCGATCCGTGCATTGATCCATGCGCTCGAAACCGAGGGTGTGGATGCCGGTTCGCTCATCTCGTTCGGGCAGGGCGTGCCCTTTTTCGGCCCGCCGCAGAAGGCGTTGGAGACGCTTGCCGACGCCATCGCCGACCCCGTCACGCACCGCTATGCACCGGATGAAGGGCTCGATACGCTCCGCGTCCGGCTGAGAGAGAAACTCGCGCGCAAGAACGATATCGTGCTGGACGATGAAGTATGGCCACGCGCCATCATCGTCACCGCCGGTGCGAACCAGGCGTTCGTCAACGCGCTCATCGCAGTGACCGACCCCGGCGATGCGGTGGCGCTCTTCTCGCCCTACTATTTCAACCACGAA
>CAZSUE010000248.1:0-7013 GCA_964609045.1 uncultured archaeon
ATGGCGGACCAGTGACCACGAGCCCCTGGCTCATCTTGCCGTCCCCAGCGCTTTGGTCCACGATAGCTCTGGCGCCGAGCGCTTCTGCGAGCCGGCGCGCGGCGTTCGCATCGTCGCTCGTCGAGATTCGCTCGAGCGTACTCGTACCCTGGGCGAGCGCCGCACAGAAGATGGCGCGGATGGTGTGCGATTTCGAGGGCGGTGCACGGATTCGCCCCTCAATCTCCGATCGCCCGATCCAGCTCATCATCGATCATCTCCGCAACCGTCTCGGCGGACGCCTCATCGGTATCGACCACCAGTGCCGCGCATGCAGCATAGCCGCGCTGGCGACGCAGATACCGCTGCCGGTGCGAACGGGTCGTATTTTCCGCCGTCAGTAATGGGCGTGTCCCCGGCTCGACGCGGCGCATACATGCCTCGTGCGAAGCATAGAGCCAGACACCCAACCATCGCTGCGCCACGGCGCGGTTCAGTTCCGCATCCGTTCCTGCGCCACCGCCCAATGCGATAATGCGCTGTGGTCGTAATGGCTGGGCGGGGGTAAGTGATCGCTCCTTGATTAATGCTAAGATAACTTCCCGCTCGTAGCGTCGGAACGCGGGCTCGCCGTGGGTGGCGAACAGCGCGCCGATCGACCGGCCGGTGCGGCGCGCCACCACCTCGTCGGTATCGATGACGGGTAGCCCGCGGCGCTTTGCGAGGATGCGCGCCACCGTCGACTTCCCCGCGCCCATATACCCGATGAGCGCGACGGTGTGAGCCCGTTGGAGGTGCGCGGGCGGGTGCGTGCGTTGCAGCGTCTCGCGTATCATCTCCGTCGGCGGCTCCTCCTCGGTCATGAGCGTATACGCTGCGACGGCCTGGTGATAGAGCCAGACACGGCCGTCGATCGTACTGCATCCAGCGTCTCGCGCCGCGACGAGCTCCGGTGAGGTAGGGTAGCGCGCGTCGATGACGGTGAGCGAGTTCTTTGGGGCGAAGAGGTATTGGGGGACGACCGGCTCGCGCGCGCTGACGCAGAGGATCAGTACATCTGCATTTCGGAGCGTCCGCGCCAGTGCGTCCGATCGAAGCGGCTTTGCATTACAGCCGAACTGCGCAGCCAGTGCTTCTGCTCGACGAAGCGTTCGGTTGTGGACCGTGACCGTTGCCCCCGTATCGTCGAGCGCGGCCAGCGCCGCCGCGGCTGCGCCGCCCGCGCCGATGACCGCCACGGAGCACGCGCTCAGTCGCTTGCCGAGTGCGCACGCGTGCAATGCGCCGCAGACCCCCGCAGGATCGGTATTCTCAGCACGCCAGTACCCACCTTCGCGTATGAGCGTATTGGCCGCACCGAGTGCGGCGGCATCGGTGCCCGCCTCATCGGCCAGCTCGTACATCTTGCGTTTGAACGGCGCAGTGACATTCAGCGCGCGGCACCCGAGCTTTTCTGCGCTCAACAGCGCCTTCTTGGCACTATCTGCACATAATCGGATATAGAACGCGTCACGACCGCTGGTGCGGAACGCGGCGTCGAACAGTTGCGGGCTGAGCGAGTGGAGCACCGGTCGCCCCACCACGGCATACAATTCTGGTTCTTCGGGCTCTCGCGTCCGCCTTACTTCCTCACTGCCAGGATTTGGTGAGCGCTGACGCGTCGGTGGGTCAGTCATCCGTGACACGCTCCATCAACGCGCATAGTGCGCGATAGGAGAACTGGCCGGGCGCCGTCGGGTCCGTTTTGCACTGCGCGGGATAGCCATAGGTGAGCGGCGCGCCGCAGAGTGGCGCCGCGAGCCGCGTGATACGGCCCATTGCGCCCATCCCGACCACGACGACGGAGCGCTGGCGGGGGTCGTCGAGGAGCGCGAGAAGGCGCGCGTTCTCACATGGTTCCGACACCCGCGTGGCGATCTTGACGATGTCGGCGCCCGTTTCGAACATGGTATCGCGCACGCTCTGGAGCGCCGCGGTCGATGGTGTGCGCTCGAGATCGTGATACGAGACGATCACGGTGCATCCGGCACTTTGCGCGTCCTTGAGAAGCCTCCGGCCGGCACGGAGAATGGCAGGCGCACGCCCCGCGGTATCGATGAGGAGCCCGTGGTCGATGTCGATCGAATCCGCACCCGCTTCGAGCGCGTTGCGGAGGATTCGTAAGGCTTCGCGTTCGGTCCCTTCCTTACCGCTGTTCCTTCTATGCGATGAGAGATGGTAGGCGGCGATCACCGGCGCGTCGTGGTCGAGGAGTCGTTCGATGGTGAGGGGGTCTGGTGCTGGTTCCATGCGGTCGAACCGTATCTCCACCGGCACGCCATGGAGCCGCTTCAGCGCCGCTTGGAGCGTGTCTGTACACGGCGTGCCGATACTAGCCACGATCATCGAGTAACTCCTCCAGCATCTCTAACGGCACCGCTTTTCGCGTCGCGCGCCCGATGGCGGTGGGAAAGACGATGGTGATCCGATCCCCGCGCCGTTTCTTGTCGCGTTCCATCAGTTCGCGGACCTCGGGCCGCAGCGTGCCGAGATTCGCCCTGCGCGGCAGCCCGAGCGCGTCGAGAAGCGCTTCGAGCCGCTGCGAGACCGCGCGTGCGACAAGCCCCTGACGGACCGCCCAGCGCGTCGTTGCGCACATCCCGATGCTCACCCCCTCGCCGTGGAGGTACGACCCGACCGTCTCCAATGCGTGTCCGACGGTATGGCCGAAATTGAGGAGCTGGCGCACGCCGTGGTCGCGCTCGTCGCGCTCCACATAATACTTCTTGACGCGCAGCGCGGCGGTGACTGCGGGGACGATGACGGTGGGAACGCATTCGATGAGCGCGGCGGTATGCGCTTCGAGGTGGGAAAAGAGCGCGGCATCGGCGATGGCGGCGGCTTTGACGATCTCCGCCAGCCCGGAGCGCCGCTGTGGGAGCGGCAATGTGGCGAGGAAGGAGGGATCGCAGAGGACGAACGCCGGCTGATGGAACGCCCCCACCGCATTCTTCTGCCCGCGAAAATTCACACCGCATTTCCCGCCGAGCGCGGCGTCCGTTTGCGCAAGAAGCGTGGTGGGGACGTGTGCGACGGTGACGCCGCGGTGGTAGGTCGCCGCTGCGAACGCAACGAGGTCGAGGAGCGCGCCGCCGCCGACGGCGACGACGATGGCGCCGCGGTCGAGCCCGACCCGGTCGAACCATTCGTAGCACTGCCGCACCCGTTCGAGCGTTTTGAGCTCCTCCCCACCGCCGATGACGAATCGGTCCCCATCGGGGAGCGCTTTTTTTGCGTACGATGCAACGGCGCGATCGATGAAAAATATGGCGCGGCGTTCGCCGCAGCGCGCCCCCAGCGTCTCGAGAACAGTGCCGACAACGACCTCGGTGGTCGCGGGTGGGCGCTCGATGCTGACGCGCATCTCGAACAGTTCTACCATTCGTTCGCCGCCGCGCATCATGAGTTGCCTTCCTCCTCAATCGACCGTGAACGGTCCCGGTCATGGACGAATTGGTACAACGCGCGCAGATCCGCGACCAGCGTGGGCAGCTCTGCGGCGGGGAGCGACTGGAACCCGTCGGAGAGCGCGTTTGGAGGGTCGGGATGCGTCTCGAGCATCACCCCGTTCGCGCCCGCGGCCACGGCGGCGCGGCACATGGGCGCGACGAGCTCCATGCGGCCGGTACCGTGCGACGGGTCGACGATGACCGGGAGATTAGTCAGCGTGCGCAGCGCGGCGACGGCGCCGATATCGAGCGTGTTGCGGGTATAAGTAGCGAAGGTGCGGATGCCGCGCTCGCAGAGGATCACCCGCCGGTTGCCCTCGCGCATAATATACTCCGCCGCGAGCAGCCACTCGACGAGCGTGGCGTGCATGGCGCGTTTGAGGAGGATCGGGCGCTCGATGCGCCCCGCGGCGCGGAGGAGCGGGATATTGTGCATACTGCGCGCGCCGATCTGGATGACATCGGCGTACTCTGCGACCGTTTCGACGAGCGCGGGGTCGAGCACCTCGGTGACGACGGGGAGCGCCGCGTCGTCTCCCACGCGCCGGATACGCTCGAGAGCCTCGATACCGTATCCCTGGAAATCGTACGGCGAGCTGCGCGGTTTGAACGCGCCGCCGCGGAGGAAATCAGCGCCCGCATCGCGCACCGCCGCGGCGACCTCGGTCATCGTCCTCTCGTCCTCGACACTGCAGGGGCCGGCGATAATGGTCAGCCCGCGCCCGATGACGGTATCGCCCACCCTGATCGTCCTGCGCCGGCCGTCGGTGGCAGACCGCGCTGCGAGCGGGAACTTTTTTGCAACCGCTCGCCCGCGCCAGTCTCGCACTTCCATTTCCATTTTCATTCCCATTCCCATTCACCTATCCCTCGTCATATCCGATACCAACTTATTTCGCAGCGGAGCGCTCGTTTAAAATTATTGCGCGCGGCGGTGGCCCACCCCCAATCCGAACTCGCGGATGCGTTTGACGAGGTACGGTATCTGGCGTAGGTGCATGTCGCGGAGGAGCCGCGCGAGGATGCGCGGTCTCAGATAGAACTCGCGCATCATGCGCTTCTGGTAGGCGATCAACTGCGCCGCATCGAGTTCGCTCGTCTCGTAGAGCGCATGCGAGATGGTGAACTGGTCGAACTCCAGTTCGTCTACGGCGACCTCTTCCTCCTCGATCCATCGTTCGAACTCGGCACAGCCGGGGAACGGGACGAAGATCGCGACCTGGATGCGATCCAGCGCGAGTCGTTTTGCAAAGCGGATGGTGCGCGCGACGGTCTGCGGCGTCTCGCCGGGCAGCCCGAGGATGAAGAAGCCGGTGGTGGTGATGCCCACCGAATGCGCAGTGGCGACCACGCGCGCGGTGGTCTCCAGCGGCGTGCTCTTGTTACAGCGGTCGAGGATATGCTGGTTGCCGGACTCGATCCCGAACGAGAGCGCATGGCACCCCGCACGGTGCATGCTATCGAGCAGCTCGCGGTCGAGCGTGTCGGCGCGCACGCCGTTGGGGCAGACCCATGGCATATCGAGGTCGCGCTCGATCATCAGCTCGCACATCCGCATGGCGCGGCGACGGTCGAGGGTGAGGTTGTCGTCCTCGATATGCGCTTCGCGTGCGCCGTATGTGTCGCGCATGAACGCGAGTTCGTCGACGACCGCGTCGGCGCGGCGTGCGCGGAAGCTGCGGCCCCATGTCGCGTTCGAGGCGCAGTAGGTGCAGCGATAGGGGCAGCCGCGGCTGGTGATGACGGGGACGACCGGGGCGCGTTTGACGAACCCGCCGTGGCGCGTGAGCGGGTAGCGCGCCAGTGGGGTATGGTGCCAGGCGGGGTACGGGAGCGAATCGAGCGGTTCGATGGGTGCGCGGGGCGGGTTCAACATCGCGCTTCCGTCGGAGCCTCTATACCCCAGCCCGCTGATGGTGCTCGGATCCATTCCGCTGGCCAGCTCCAGCATGGTCAACTCGCCCTCGCCCATGATGACAGAGTCGACAGAGGGTCGGCGGAGTGGGACGCGCGGGAGCGCCGAGATGTGCGGCCCGCCGAGCACGGTCGTCGTCTCCGGTGCGGTGCGTTTGACCCTGCGGCAGATCGTGAGCGCACTGGGGTAGTCGGTGGTGAGCGTGGAGACGCCGACGATGTCGGGCTGCTCCTGCGCGATGAGCCGGTCGACGCGATCGGGAGCGAGCCGCTCGAGGAAGAGGTCGACGAGCCTGACGGGGATGCCTTCGCGTTCGAGGACGGCGGCGAGATACGCCGGCCCGAGCGGCGGTGTGACAAGAAACCTACTCTTGCCCGGCTGGATGAGGAGGACCTTCATCGTGGATGCCACCAACAGGACGATGCGGTTGTGGTCGTATCG
This sequence comes from uncultured archaeon, assembly GCA_964609045.1. Lineage (GTDB taxonomy): Archaea > Thermoplasmatota > Penumbrarchaeia > CAZSUE01 > CAZSUE01 > CAZSUE01. The sequence continues at coordinate 5,824 of CAZSUE010000248.1, forward strand.
TCGTTCCTGGCTCTGATCATCGTATCAGTCTTCGTCATCGGTCGGTCGCAGGGTCGCTGGACACGCATGGATGCGTGCGTTCATCTATTTATCGCTATCACATGGGAGGTTGCAGTCGAGCAACGCGAGAAGTGGCAGATCACCGAAACTTCGAAGAAGTTCGGGGAGACTGACAGTGCCGGAGGCACTATGGCGGATCCGAAGGACATGATTCTGCTTCGTTCTATTGTAATGAATCGGCAACTGCATTAGGCTCATTCCAGGCAGAGCACCTACTCAATAGCCTTTTTGGCGAAAACATATATACTCGATTCTTTGAATGGAATGAGCCCATTAGCGTAGCCGTCAGGGTTATAGAAATTGCATATGGGTCGAGCATGTGCCGCTGTACGGACGGATGGACGTATGGACGAATGGATGGATGGTATTAAAGGAAAGAAAACGGCCGCGGGAGGGTATTAGGGAGTTACATGACCCGGCGCAGATGAGGGGGGCGCGAGGGTGGAGGAGCGAGTGGGCGTATGTAGCTGGTGCATAACCGAGCGGGAGGGTGGAGGAGCGAGCGGGCGTATGTAACAAGAGGTTCAAAGAGTCGATTTTTGCGAATGTAGATAGAATGTTCGTGTCCAGATGAATTGGTCTCTTGCCCATTTTAGTCACTCTCATCCCGGTAAAATGATGCTCTTTGATCTTTGATCCATTTGTTCTAGTTGATCTACAGGGACTTCAATAACGATCCTCTATCGTTCAATATTTCCTTAAATGATAGAGAGTTCATGCCAGCGACCTCAGCTGCTTTACCGAATGTGGTTTTACCATTCTTGTACTTCTCAATTGAAGCTGATAATGTCAAATTTATTTTCGTATCAAAAAGGGGTCATGGCTCATTCCATTTAAAGGGCTAAGTATTTAGATTTTTGCCAAAAAATGTATTAGTTAGGTGCTCTGCCTGGAATGGGCCGTCATAATGCAATGCGTACAATATCAGATTTACTCGAATAATAGCCAGCATCAACGACAGCTTCGATTCCACCTTCGAGAATCTTTGAGTTACTATACGTGCTCAGCATTTCCATCTCTCGAGTTATGAACACATATAGATATGGATAAGCAATACGATACCTGTCCGCTTTGTGAGGCTCATTCCATTCAAAGGGTCGAGTATATATGTTTTCGCCAAAAAATGTATT
>CAZSUE010000249.1:0-7004 GCA_964609045.1 uncultured archaeon
GTCGCCATCATCGTCGGAGGAGGCTCCCCATGTTAGCGTCGGTTTCTGATCGTGCGGTTCGGTCGGCGCAAAATTCGTCGGCGCGCGTGGGGCCGCGTTAGGCTCCACATTGATCTGGATCGAACTCTCGCCCCAGATCCCGTTACTGTCCTGCGCTTTGAACATGATCGTGTGCGCGCCTTCGGAGAGCCCTTCTTTGAGGGTGAACGCGGCGCGGTCGCCCATGATGCCGTCGATGGACGATTCCCATTCGTACGCCTTGAGGTCGTCGCCGGCGTCGGGGTCGCTGGCGCTGCCCTGGAACTGGATCTCCTGCCCCTCACGGAAATTCTTGTTCGATTGTGGGGCGCGGATCTCGCAGCTGGGCGGTGCGTTGGTCGTGAAGGTGAAGGTTGCGCTCCAGGTGCTCCCGTCAGCATCGTCGGCGCGGACGGCCCATTTATATTCCGTTCCCATCTCCACGGGGATGCTTTTCGAGGTCATCCGCCCGAGGTCGCCCGAGAACACATTGGCGGAGCCGCCGTTGCTGTTCGGCACGCCCGAGGTGGTGACATGCAGCCGGTAGTTGGTGATCGAGGTATGGTCTGCACGGCCGAGCTCACCGCGATAGATCTCCTGTGCGGTCCATTGCAGCGATACGGGGTTCGCGGTGATCCCGCGGGCACCGTTGTCCGGTGCCATGGCGATGGGCTGGCCCGGTGGGCGTGGCTGCGCGCGGGTCGCGCCATCGTTATCATGGGATGTCTCCTCGAGATCGGTGGCAGGTGCGATCAATGCCAGGGCCGATACGACGAGTGCGATGAAGATACCGATGGTGATCGTGGCTTTGAGCTTCGAGCATGAGCTCTGATCGACGCGAGGTTGAGTTGACTGTTTCGTAGACGGGCGGCTATTCATTTCACATCCTCCAGTTGCTATGAACTTGCGATCGAAAAACCTCAGTGGAATGAACTCGGATCCGCTAGTAGCGCTGGATCGTAATTCATGAGTTATGGCGGGTAGGCTATTAAATCTATTGCTCATATATGAATTTTAGCACCTGTACCTACACAGCGCTGGTAAAGACAATGACAATGACAATGACATTGACATTGACATTGACAATGGGAACGGATCTCATGTGCTGTGCGCTGCTGGTGAAAGGAACGGGACGCAACGACCGGTAGTATCGTTACGGTGCGGCCACAGATGCATATGCACATGCAAATGCATATGCAAATGCCTACCCCGGTTCGGTACCACGAAGCGAATAGGTATAGAGCATGGGTGTGACGATGACGGTGGCGAGCACGGTGAGCACCAAGGCGTTGAAGTGTATCTGCTCGAGGATGCCGAGCTCGACGCCGAACCGTGCGAGGACGAGCCCGAGCGCACCGCGGCCGCACATGGCGCATCCGATGATGAAGCTCTCGCGGGTATCGAACCGGCTGAACCGCGCGCTGAGACCACACCCGAGGATCTTGCCCGCGAGGGCGAGGCCGAGCATGAAGACGAAGAGGAGCACCAGCGCCGTCGGCTGGCCGATAGTGCTGATCGTAAAGAGCATGCCGATATAACCGAAAAAGAGCGGTCCGAAGATGGCGCGCATCTGTGGATCGATATCGTCGACGAGCTTCTGCCAGGCGATACGCCGCTTGAGCATGGGCCGTACCTTGGTGCCCCATCTTCCGATGATCAACCCCGCGATGTACGCGCCGATCACCTCATGGAGCCCGATCTGGCGCGCCACCACGGCGAAGGTGAAGGTGATCAACAGTGTGGCGGTGAGGAGGATCTTCTCGCCATGCGCGCGGCGGTAGATATGGTCGAAGATACGCTCGATGAGCTTTGTGACGCCGATGAGCGAGAGGAGGATGAACGCGGTGACCACCATTGCGATGATCAGCAGCTTGAGGAGGATATTGTCCACCGTGAACTGGATGCCGATGAGTGTGAGCTGGTCGGTGCCCATCCCCACCTGCGAGGTGACCACCGCGATGATGAACACGGCGATGATATCGTCGATAAAACTTGCTCCGATCACCACCGATCCGAGCCGCGTGCCGCTCTGGTCGATGAGTATCCGCGCGCAGACCTCGATGGCGGTATTACTGAGGATGGCGGCGATAAAGAGCGCAGCTTGGAAATTGAGCCCGACACTCACCAGCGGGAAATAGACGAGGAGGAACGAGACCGCGACGCCCACGCCGCCGACGAACGAACTGGTGCGTACCGTCTTCGTAAACGCGCGGTAGTTCGTCATCAGCCCGGCGAGGAGCATGAGCATGATGATGCCCATATCGGCGAAGACCGATATCTCAGGCGTGCTGACCGGGTCGATGAGCCTCAAGCAGAGCGGCCCGAGGATCACCCCGGCGAGCACCTCGCCGATGAGCGTCTGGAAGCCGAGATACCGAAACAGCATCCCCAGTCCACGCCCGACGAGGAGGAGGAGGACGATGGCGGTAAGGTAATTGAGCATGGTGACGCTTCCCGATGAATACTGGGTACCCGTTTACCGGTTAGGACTTGGTGCCTGGGGGTTGAAGGTTGGTGCCTGGTGCCTGGGGGTTGAAGGTTGGTGCCTGGTGCCTGGGGGTTGAAGGTTGGTGGTTGAAGGTTGGTGCTTGTTGCCTGGTGGTTGAAGGTTGGTGATACCGATCGTTGCACCGCTGCGCCCAGCTGGTAAAAGCGGCAGCATACCGGTCGGGGTGATGTCGATCATCTGCCGAGCGTCAGGATCAAGATCGCGGTGCTTCGCTGGAACCGCTCATCAGATCGTCGAGGAGATCCTGGAGGAGGAACCGGCGAAGGTATTCGCGATTCGTCCAGAGGCCCTTGATCTGCATCTCCTCCAACGCGCGGCTCATCCGATGGCGTATGGTCGAGAACGCGTGGCCCCAGACCGTGACCGAACAGAGCGCGGCGTCGCTCTCGGGGGCGATGGTCGTCCCTGTGGTGATATTCTCGTCAATGCGTAGGAACGGGCCGCCAGGAAGTGCGAAGTTCCGAACACGACCGCCTTTCGTCGCCTCGCCCTCGAGGCTCGGGAGTACGATGGATTGGAGCGCGAGCGGCGTCGTCGATCGATCATCGCTATGGATCCGTGACGGTGGACCGCGACTGGGAGCGATCGCCCCCGCCAATTTGAATTGGTCGTAGCACAGGTCGTAAACGGTGCCCACCTCATAGAGCGTGTGTCCCAATGTAAGATGTGGTATGAACCCGACGAGCACTGGTCCGTGGTGGCGATCCACGGCAAAACGTACCGTGCCGATCCCGCTAAACGCAACTTCGTCCACCAATGCGGTGGCGACCGTGCACAGCGCGGCGTAGAGGCCCTCATCCACGCTGGGTGGCGGCTTGAGCGATACGAGCGGGACATTGTTATAGCTCTGGAGTATCTCATGCGCGCCGACGATGGTGGTGTCATGCTTGCGTGCGATGAGGACGACCTCGACGATACAGGCGGATTGCGGGGTCAACCCCGATCGCAGCACGCCGATATCGCCGTCGGCCGCATCCACGGCATGGTGGAGCGCCTCCTCGCGCTCGAGTGCGTCCAATGTGGCCGCGCTGGGGCCGAGATAGGTGATCCCTTCCTCCGAACACCGTGCCGTCAGCGAGCGGTCGTGGTTGTAGATCGTCCGGCCGGGATGGACAAGATCGATCTCGAGCGCATCTGCGGCGTCGACGATGACCCGCGCAGCGTCCTCCGCCATCATCTCCAAGTCGAGCTGGACCGTCTGATCGGCGAGCTGATGGGAGAGCGTATTCTCGCTCGCCGCCGCCTTTAGTACGACGGTCTGGTACCCCAGCTCCAGCGCAGTCCGAACGATCCGTGTGCCAATGATCCCGGTATCCAAAATGAAGACCCGCTTCACCATCGCATCCGCCGCCGCTGGGCCTAATCAGCTATCGATATTTAACGGTAGTGTAGTGTAGTCTAGTCTAGTGTAGTCTAGTCTAGTGTAGTGTAGGGTTGAAGATGGATGTTGTAAAGTTCCCTGAGGTCGCCTCTCTCTGCCTTTTTTCTCTGGCTCCTGTCTCATATCGTCCCCTGTGCGTCGCAAGCGGAGCGTCGTTCCACGAACGGGCGGCAGGTGCGGCAGAAGTGCCGCCGCTGGCGCGGCCACCGACCCGCTACCCGCATACTTAAATAAGGACTTTCATATCCGCTAGAGCGTGACCGCCATGAGAACCTATCTCAAACTCATCAATAATACAGAGGGTGAGACGCCGTCGGAGATCTCGCGTCGACTCGCTGAACTGGGTTTCACGACCTCGATGGGGAAATACGATTATTTTATCGAATGGGGCCGTGAGATGGCTGCAGACGATGCGGTACGATTTGCAGACAGGATCCACGAGACATTAAAGGATTGTAACGTCCAGTTCTATGTGGAGACCTATTGATCGAGATGACGGGTACCCTCTTCGTAGCATATGAGCGTTGGGGGGACGGTACCCGTCGAGCCACCCGAGGAGTGACAGAGCATGGCGATGGAACGTATTCGGACCTATATCGCAAACTACGACACCGAGATCCAAGGCGGTATCCCCACCGGAAGCATCGTGCTCATCGCCGGCACACCCGGCACGATGAAATCGACGCTGGCCTATTCGATCCTCTATCATAACGCGCTCAATGACGATCGGAAGGGGTTGTTCATCTCGCTGGAGCAGCGCAAACGCCTCCTCAACGCACATATTGAGAATATAGGGTTCGATACGGACGAGGTGCACGGCGATGTCAAGATCCTCGATCTCGGGCTGATGCGGAAAATGATCGATATCTACGATCAAAAGAAGCACTGGCTCGAGGAGTTCAAGCAATGGTCGAACCACCAGATCAAAAGTTTCGACGCCGACCTCCTCGTGATCGACTCCCTCCCCGCATTGGAAATCCTCGCACAGTTCGAGCAACCGCGCATCGACCTCTTCGGGTTCTTCGAATGGCTCCTCGATATGGATGTGACCTCGTTCATCATTTCGGAGCTGGAGACGAGCACGATACAGTATGCCGACGAGCACTTCCTCGCCGACGGCATCGTCCATGTTAAATTGCACTCGATCAGCGATGCCGATTCGATGCTAAGGATCGCATGCGTGAAGATGCGCGGGACCGATCACAGCCGCTCCTACTTCAACCTCGAAGCCAAGGACGGGACGCTGAGCGCCACCCCGGTCATCCCCGAATAAACGCCCGACGGTCTTTTTTCTACTTTGGCCGGATACGGCTGAACGACAACCCAGGTCCTATCGGGTGCCCGAAGTTCTACTACTTCAAATTTTTGGATTAAGTATAAGTATAAGCTTGGCCGCGCCCGAGCTCCCGGAATCTGAATCCGAAGGGCTATTTGTTTCAAACTGAGCGCGTCCACACGGGCCTCTTGCGCGTTAAACAATTTCATCGAGTACTGCCATGACGCTGTGCGGTCCATCCCGTGGTCACGCGCACCTGCATCTGCATCTGCATCTGCATCTGCATCTGCATCTGTATCTGTATCTGCATCTGCATCTCATCTCATCTCATCTCATCTCATCTCGTTACCCGACCGTTTCTTCGAGCACCGATGTGAACCGATCGATCTCGCGCTCGGTATTGAAGATATTGAGCGAGACACGGACCGTTTTGTTGCGGAACGCCACATGGATACGCCGCTTGGCGAGGCGCGCGACGAGTGCCTCGTTCTGGGTTTGGTCTTCGAGCGAGAAGGCGACGATGGCGGACCGCTCCGCCCGTGTCGCCACCGGCGAGATGATACGAACCGAGAGCGGTCTCAGCTGTGCGAGGAGATGATCGGTCAGTTCGAAAAGTCGCGTTCTGATCGCGTCGAACCCAATGGAATCGAGGTAAGAGAGCGCCGCGTCCAATGCGATGAGCGGCTGGAGGTTGAGCGTGCCGAAGGTATATTGTTGTGCCGTCTCATGGAGCTGCAGCGGCGCGTTCTTCCCGAGATGGATGAGCGGGTCACCACTCGGGTCAATGGAAAGCCACCCCGCGATCGGCGTGGGAAAGCGTTGTCGGTACGCGGGCGAGGTGTAGAATAGCGCACCCACATGGCCGGTGCAGCCCCATTTGTGAAGCGACGCGGTGAGGATGTCGATCCCGGTCCGTGCAATATCCACCGGGAAATAGGGGAGCGCCTGCGTCGCGTTCACGATCAAGAGTACATCGCGCTCCCGAAGTGCCGCGCCCAGCGCCTCGAGGTCGATGCGGAAGCCGGTCCCGTACTGCACATAAGAGACCACCACCGCAACGGTCTCCGGGTCCACCGCCGCAAGAATGTCGTCGACATGGTACCGATGCGCGCAATGTGGCACATACTTCATTGTGATGTTCTGGTACTCGAACGGCACCGATGAGGCGGGGAACTCTTCTGCGAGCGAGACGATATTGAAGCGATCATGCTCCGATCCATACCTATTGGCGAGCGCGAGCGCCACCAGTGAGAGCGCGGTGGAGGTGTTCGGGAGGAACGCGAGGTCCTCCGGTGCGGTATGGACCAGCTCACCGATACGACGCCTCAACCCATCGACCGCCGCAAGATCCTCTGGCCAGTAAATATCGCCCGCCTCGGCCACTTTACGATATTTTGCGATGAGCACCTCCAGTACCGGCGTGGGGATGGGCGACATCCCGGCGCTCTGGAAATAGATATCCTCCTCGGTCACGGGAAAATCGTCGCGGATCGCCGCCCAGTCGATAGCTCCATCCACATCTCCATCCACATCTCCATCCACATCTCCATCCACATCTCCATCCACATTAACAGCGCCATAGTGCACCATCGGTCTCGCCTCTTATATACTGGGTGCGAATGCGGCGGTGGGATTTGAGCTTTGGGTCGTCGCAACCACCCTGCAGCCGCATCATCGCCTCCGTCGCAAACCCCCAGTGGCGTACGCGTTTTTAAGCGCGCGCAGCCCAAGTCCCTCACCCAAGCGTCTTCCTCGCCCATTGGCGGGGGCGGCCCCCGTCGCGCCATTCCTCGCTTCGCTCAGAGTCAGCGTCCGGCGAC
>CAZSUE010000250.1:0-6982 GCA_964609045.1 uncultured archaeon
CGAGACCATCGTGCCCGTGGACGCCGACGGCGTGCCGCTGCACAACGCCATCGTCTGGCAGGACCGGCGCACCACGGCGGAGTGCGCAACGATCCGCGAGCGCATCGGCGAGGACGATATCTATCGGATCACCGGTCTGACGGTGGACCCGTACTTCTCCGCGCCGAAGATGCTCTGGCTCAATAGGAACGAACCGGAGCTGTTTGCGCGTACCCATAAGTTCCTCCTCGTGCACGATTATCTCGTGTGGAAGCTCGCGGGCGTGTTCGCCACCGACTATTCCAACGCCTCGCGGACGATGTGCTTCGATATCAACCGTCTGCGGTGGAGCGAGCGGCTCCTCGATGCATACGGTATCGACGCGCGGCAGCTCCCGTCCGTCCATCCCTCGGGGACGGTGCTCGGGGCGGTCACTGAAGAGGCGGCGGCGGCCACCGGGCTTCGTGAAGGCACGCCGGTGATCGCCGGCGGCGGCGACCAGCAATGCGCCGCGCTGGGCGTGGGTGTGACGAGGACGGGGCGGCTGAAGGCGACCACCGGCACGGGCACCTTCATTCTTAGTTATCTCGACGAGCCGGTCTTCGACCCGCAGAAGCGCGTCCTCTGCTCGGTCTCCGCCATCCCCGACCGCTGGGTGCTCGAGGCGAGCATCTTCACCACTGGCGCGGTCTATCGTTGGTTCCGCGATAATTTCTCGCGAACCGAGGTCGAGGCCTGCAAGGGGACCGATACGGACCCGTACGAGCTGCTTAACGCCTCCATCGAGCGCGCGCCGCCGGGTGCGGGCGGCGTGATCCATCTTCCGCACCTCGTCGGCGCCGGCGCACCGTACTGGAACCCCGCCGCCCGCGGCGTCTTTTTCGGGCTCGCTTTGGGCCATAGCCGCGATGAATTTGCGCGCGCCATCATGGAGGGGATCGGGTTCGAGGTCCGCAAGAACCTCGCGGTGATGCGCGAGCTTGGCGTGGCGGTGGACGAGCTGCGCGTCACCGGCGGTGCGACGAAGGGCGCGGTGTTCAACCGCATCCAATCCGACATCATCGGCCGACCGGTATTGAAACCGACGGTGGGCGAATCCACCGCGCTCGGTGCGGCAATCCTCGCAGGCGTGGGCAGCGGCGTCTACGACGATGTGAGCGATGCGGCGGACTCGATGATCAGGATCGCCGCACGCTATGAGCCGGATGATGCGAACGCGGCGCGCTACGACGCGCTCTACGAGCTGAACTGCGCGCTGTACGAGGCGATCGAGAACGCGGATCTCTACGAGCGGCTCGCGCAGTATGAAGCGGAGCACGGCTGAGAGTGCATAAAGAGCGCAAACACAAGAAATGAGGGGATCGAACCAATGGCGCAAGAGAGCATGACCAACCCACGCGCGGCGAATGAAGCGGTGCAAGAGCGAGAGAGCGAGGATTACAGCGCGAGGAAGACTATCGCCATAGCGGAGCACGCATTCTACGCCGACGACATCCTCCTCAAGGGGTGGCATTATGCGCCGGCCGACGGTGCCGAACACCCCGGGCTCCTCCTCTGCCATGGGTTCCTCTCCGACCATCGCGAATATGGGTGGTACCCCAAGCGGCTGGCGCAGCGCGGCTATTCGGTGCTCACCTACGACCTTCGCGGGCACGGCGCCAGCGAGGGCGAGCGCGGGGTGGTCACCCCGACCTCGGTGCTGGTCGACACCCGCGCGGCATTCCATGCGCTCCTGCGTCAGTCTGCCACGGATGGGGACCGCATCGCCATGATCGGCCACAGCCTCGGCGCGCTCATCACCGTGTGCGCGCTGGCGCACGAGCCGCGGCTCCAGTGCGGCATCGTCATGGCCCCGCCGGATTACCTCCTCGAGGAACTCTCTACCACGGAGCGATTGCTCATGGGCGTCCTCTATCATGCCACCGCCGCGCCGCGGCTCCTCGGGCTCAGCCCGCGCATCCCGAACCAGACCTCGTACTCGGACCTCTTCGAGGACCCGCAGTGCATGGCACGCGCCCGCGCCATCGGCTTCCTCCAACCAAAGACACCGTTCGAAGATTATCCCGCCGCGCTCCTCCTCCGCGGGTCAGAATGTGCGCGGCGCGTCCGTCAGCCGGTGCTCGTCATGGTGGGTGGCAACGACCGGCTCGTCGATAATCGGCATTCGTGGCGGGTCTACGAGGCGCTGGCGGGGCCGAAGCGGCATATCGTGATCGAGGGGTCCGGGCACTCGATCATGATGGACTGGCAGCGCGATCGTGCCTTTCGCCATATCGTCAACTGGCTGAAAAAATGGGACATGTAAATTCGGCCTTCCCAGCCTTGCCAACCATGCAAACCCTGCCCGCTCTCCCCGCTCTCCCCGCTCTCTCAGCCCGATCTACCAATACATCGCGCTGGTATGTTCGCGCTCCTTCGCCTTGATCGCGTCGATATCCATGGGGCAGATGCTGATATGCGGCGCCGTATCGAAATTCTTGAGAAGGAACTCGAGGAGCCACTCTTTGAACGCGTCGATGTCCTCGAAATGGAGGGGGTCGGCGGTGAAGATCGCCATACCCTGCGGCTCCTCGCGCTGGCCCACTTGGATCACCTGCACGCCGCCCTCCGGGAGGCATTTACTGAAGATCTTGAGGATGAAACCCTTTCCGTTGGAGAGTTCGATCTCGCGATAGAGCTCTTCGCCCTCCGCGAGGTCCATGAAATCGCGATAGATCGTCTCCTTTTTCAACGCCGACCCGAGGATCGAACCGATATTACACCCGCTGGACATAATGAAGACCCCATGAAAAATGATGTGATGCTATCGCTCACTACGACCGAGAACGACCGTTATTATCCTACCACCCCAATAGCACCGCCCTTCATCTGCTTTGGGGTCGACCTCAACGGCTTTTTGTCTTTCCTTCCACGACTGGGTTGGATCGAATACGGACCAACCATCCAGGTACTTGTCTATCGTGTATTCCATCTCTGTCTTTCTTTGCCGTTGGTAAGTAAGACATGGGACTGGTGTAAGCGATGGGCTTGGACCGCTCCCCGCTCCTTGCTTCTTCCCCATGGTTTTTGGTTTTGCTCATCTTTCAACTCAACTGAAGTCGCGCGCAATTTGCGTATAACTTGTGAACATTTATTTTAGTGATATTTAGTTCCATATTGTCCATTTGGGCCGATCAGGAACTCTGCCGATGTCCAGATAATATTCGTCTCCTTCTAATCGATATTCTTCTGTTCATAATTTAAATCGATCCCAACGATCGGGGCTAAACTTTATCTACTCGATTGCCGAACGGATGAGTGCGGGTTCGATCGTTCCACGGCCCAGAACCTCCCAACCGGTCAGGGCATCGGCGATCCCTTATACGAACCGCCTGTGGAGTGAAACCATGGAAACCATTATGATCATCCTTCTTATGGAGCTTACTCTCGTTCCGGTGATCGAAGCCATTCTTTACTGGAAATACCGTAATCGGGTGATGATGATCATCACCTCGCTCATCCTTCTCAACGCGGCGGGGTTCGCGTTCATGGGTGTTGCGATCCAGGCCTACGGTGCGTCCGTCGTCATGATCACCATCCTCGCTGCGATCGTGATCCCGCTCATCGTTTTCGAGGGTTGGCTGGCGAACCGGCTCATCGTCACGCCGCTGCAGGCGATCGCGCAGAATGCAAAGACGGTTGCAGAGGGTGATTTCAGCACCCCCATCGAGGTTGGCTCGAAGATTGCGGAACTGGCGATGATCATCGAGCAGTATCGCGCGCAGATCGAGAATACGGCGGCGCCGGTCCGTGCGCTCAATGAGAAGTTCGGCGAGCTCGCTCAGGGCGATCTCGAGGGGACGGTCGAGGTAGCGGCGAACGGTGAGATGCGGACGCTGATCGATTCGTTCAATTGGATGCTGGGGAGCCTCAAGCGGCTCGTGGAAGAGATCCAACATACCGCCGGGGCGGTGCTCTCCACCTCGCAGGAGCTGGCCAGTGCCGCCGAGCAGATGAACGCGAGCACGCAGCAGGTCTCGGGCGCGATCCAGCAGATATCGGACGGGGCGCAAACGCAGGTGGAGAAGGTTACCGAAACGGTGCGGACGATGAGCGATATGGAATCGCTGAGCAACGATATGGTGGAGAGCACCACCGAGGGCGCAAGGAACGCGTCCATGACGAGCACCGCGGCGGAGGAGGGGCGCGAGGGGGTCACGGATACGGTGTCGCGGATCCATGAGATACTGAATATCGTGGGCAGCGCGGCGGAGATCACCGAAACGCTCGGCGAACGCTCGCAAGCGATCGGGCAGATCGTGGAGACGATCACCGGCATCACCGACCAGACGAACCTTCTTGCGCTCAACGCCGCTATCGAGGCCGCACGCGCCGGCGAGCACGGGCGTGGGTTTGCCGTGGTGGCGGAGGAGGTCAAGAGCCTCGCGGACGATTCACGGAACGCAGCCGAACGCATCGCGGCGATGATCAGCGAGACCCAGGACGAGACGCAAGCGGCGGTCACGGCGATGAAACGTGGCCAGAAGGAGGTCGAGGAGGGTGTCGAGGTCGCCTCCACCGCGGATCGGGCGTTCCAGTATATATTGGAGACCGCCGAGCGCGCTGCGGGCGCGGTCGACGCGATCACCACCGCCGTAAAAGAGCAGCGGACACAGACGGAGACGGTCGGGCGGGCGGTCCATTCCATCGCCGCCGTCGCAGATGAGACCGCGACCTCCACCGAACGATCGACCAGTTCCATGGAGGGGCTTTCAGCAAATATGCGATCGATCTCCAGTCGGGCGCAGGAATTGAACGCGCTCGCGGCGCGGTTGGATCGGACCGTATCTCGGTTCTCGCTCAAGCGTTTTGAGCCGATGGCGAAAGCGAAGACAGAAACAGAAACAGAAACAGAAGCGGAATCGCGAACGAACAGCACCACGCGCTCACACTATCAAAGTCGCCAGCGAAGGAGCCAGCGGAGTGCCTCCGAGGGATAACGCAGCGAACGGGCCAAGCGCGACGTCCACCCCTTTTTCACACCGCCAGCGAGGCAATATAGCTCGGATCGGGCGTACTGGCACCGGCTTCGATCAGGACAATGATGTGTTTCTTCCAATGCACGCCCCACGCGATCACTTGCGAAGCGCTCGACGAGGACCCCGCCGGTGAGTGGCGCGGACCCCTCACCGCCACCACCCGCCTGACGCAGCGCAATATCTATTTTGGGGCATTGAGAGCGTACCATCCCGGACGGTGTGAGTTCCATTATCCGGGGCGACTCGCAGATCGGGCCCTCATCCGCATTGTCATCCCCGAATAGCGCGTCCAGCTCGGTCAAGAGGAGACATTGCCGCTTTGCGCGTTTGATCGCGCGACCCAACATCTCGCCACCTTCTGCCGGTAGTGTGGCGCGTTCATGGTCAGCGTGGGGAGCGAGAGAGAGCCCGATGGCGTCCGCTCGCGCGCTCCACTGTTGGACTGCGGCGACGGCAGCAGCGAGACGAGAGCGCTCGACACGGACCAGCGCGACCCAACGCGGCCGCGGGTCGTCCTCTGAACCGCCCCCTCGCCCTGAACCGCCCCCTCGCTCCCGCGCGGACGGCGGTGCGACCCCCGATACGATATCGATAAGGAGGAGATCGAAGGGGAGCGCGTCGAGATGGAGGATGCGTTCTCGCGACCGGCGCTGGCGTTGCATATCGACGCGCACCATCGTGATATAATGCCGGTCCCGACAGACCCGCACCAGTTGCGACAGCGTGTCGCGCTCGCTGCGGCGAAGCGCCGTGGCATGGCGAAAGTATGCGATGAACGCGCCATAGCGACCCAGCACGGTGAGCGCGGTCTGGAGCGTTGCGAGATTGCTCCCAGACGCGACCCATCTGCGACAATCGAGCGTCACCACCCGCACCCGGGGATGCGCATCGGCGTCGGTGCACACCAGCTCATCGATGAATTTTGAACCGAGGGATCGGGACCGCGCCATGACAAGCCCGCCTCAACATGCCCCCGTCGATATATCAAAATGCCGATGGAGATGTTCCCAAACCCATCCTCTCGTGACTTTTTCGTACGGTGGAGAACAGTTGTGCCCAACCCAATGGAGGTCTCGTAGCAATACCGGGCGTGACAGCATGCTCATCCAACACCTATACGGTGGTCGGGGAAAATAGCCCTACGGCATTGTGAACGCTTCGAATAGATTGAAATAGCGGTGGACCCATATCCTATCATCCAGATGGGTGTTCCCCATGCTTTTTATTACCTTGCTGAAAATTATTCCTGGGTCGTACTCAAAAGCGATCAAATTATTGAAGAACCCGAAGTTGCCGCCGAATGTCAAGATCAAGGAGTCGCTCTGGCTCTTTGGTCGGCCCGATGCGATGTTCATTTTCGAGGCCCCGGACGAAGCCGCAGCAGGCGAGTTCGTGGTGCAGTTCGGTGAGCTGACCGAGCCGCAGACATCGCTCGTCTTCCCCATCGAGAAGATGCGTTGGCTACCGTAATACGTGGCGCCCACTACCGATGCCGAACCCGGTCTCCACCACCGTTTTCCGGTCTCACCGACCTCGTGTCAAGTCAACTGGATGAGGTCGCATCCAACAGGGTCCTTTCCGCCGTATCCGGCTGTTACATAAGGATCATGCAGGAGGGCGATAGGAAATGGCCAAAAAGGGAATGTACTGTTGAGAGATGGTGTGGCCGGCGCTTAGAATACAAGAGTGAGGTAGGCAATAAGCCGATCGAGCGTGAACGCTGTGGAAAACTGAGAGCCGAGTGGAGGGTATCCGGCTGTTACATAACGCTTATGCATCAGGCTGATATGCTGGTGAACGAGCGCGAACGCGCGTCCAGGGGCGATTCCCGACATAATGCGCCCCAACCGTTGCGCGAACTGCTCCAAGCATGCCCCCTCGAGCAACGTTCAAAACGAGAAAATGCAAAACTTGCACCCGAACGCAGCGAACGCCGGCGCGCAAAAAAGCGCTCGATGCCGTTTTCGACGGCGCTCACGCTCGGA
>CAZSUE010000251.1:0-6971 GCA_964609045.1 uncultured archaeon
GACGGATCGAGAAGGAGCGTGATCAGCGCTTCTGCCAGCTCGCTCGTCGCGTCCGGCGCTACCAGCAGTCCGTTGGATCGATCTTCGACGATCTCGTCTATGCCGGGAATATCGGTGCCGACGACGGCGCGCGCGCATGCCATGGCCTCGACGAATATAAGCCCGAACGCTTCGGACCGCGACGGTGAGCAAAAGACATCACATGCTGCATACCATCGCGCGGTCTCAGTGTGCGCGACCGCTGGATGGAAACGCACTTGCTGTTCGATGCCCAGCCGTTCGGCGCGGGAGCGGAGTTCGTCGCGCATCGACCCGTCGCCGACGAGGCGCAGCATCGCATCGGGAACCTTCGCGATCACCTGCGGGAATGCTTCGATCAACCGATCGACCCCTTTTACATACTCCAAGCGCCCGAGGAAGAGGAGGGTCTTCTCATCCATTGGTATTTCCAGTCGTTCTCTCGCCGCCGCCCTCTCCATCGGTGCGAACATCTCGAGATCGACGCCGTTTGGTATCTTCACGACGAGGTTGGGATCGGCGCCGAACGCGTCCAGCTCTCGGCATATCCCGCGCGAGGGTGCGACCAGCCGATCGGAAGCGTGGATGGCCGCCCGCAGCATGGCGCGTTTCTTCGCTCCCGCTCGGCCGTCCATCCCCTCGCCGAAGCGCGCGCTATGGTGTTTGTGGACCATGGTGAGGAGCGGCGTGTGTGCATGGTTCGGCGCCTCCTCGATGACGCTCAGCGCCAATGTGCTGCGACTTGGCACATTCAAATGGACGATGTCGGGGTCGGCCGTTCGGAGTGCGGCCACGGCGATCACCGTATCCATGTAGCTCTTGCGCCGGTCGTTGCGTGTAAAGGGTGCGTTGGGATCCTCCACGCGCCGCATCTCGCGTTTCAATCGCCGGCCATATCTGATCGCGGTCTCGAGGAGGCAGGAAGGGCCGTAGTGCCCGATGAGAGAAAACAGCGTGGCCCCGGCGCGGTCCAGAGGGGGATAGGCGATAACGGCGATGTCGTCGTCCACGACCGAGCGGAGGCTCTGCTGGGTCGATCGTCGTACATTATAGCTGAGGACCCATACCCGATGTCCCATGGCCCGATATCGCTTGGAGAGTTCTTTGGTCACCACGGCGATGCCGCCCATGGAACCTCCACCCCAATTGGGTGGCGACGGGCTGACGAGGAGTATGTCCAGGATAGTCCCTCCGTGTCGTTCGATCTACAATCTCGCTGCGAAGCCCGAGCAGCCATGGGGAGCAACACTGCCACAGCCTTTGCGCCCTCGCTCGATCACCGTCCTCCCATATGATCGTTTGGCCTATGGCCGACGCTCCGATCGAACGCTCTACGATCAGTGCCTCTATGCACGCTACCGGCGGGTTCTATCGCGGGTCAATTGATCTGGTAGATCACTGTGAATGCGGTTTCGGAAAAATGTACCACGGAGCCGTTTCCGTGCGCATCTTCGTAGGCCCGCACCCATGCATGCGCTCGTTCGGTGCGCTGGAAGGTACCCGCTTCGAAGTATTTGGCATCTAACTGTGAGTATTGCTGATAATCGTACTTGTCGACGCAGATCAGTGCCGTGCCGTTCTCGGGGATATAGGCGTTTGGTGGGTTCGAGAGGAGTCTGCTGAGGTTATGGGTCTCGAACTGGGGGCTGAGGTACGATAGCGGCAGCCATGGTGGATTCACCTCGGTATAGACGGTGGTCACGTTCGGGTCGCATCGGTCCCGGACCTTCTGGAACTCCGCGGGCCACTGTTCGAAATCCCAGGTCTGGATCGGGGAGGTCGTGAATCCGGGCGGGAGGAAGATGACGAGAATGGCGATCAATGCGATGGTGCGGATGAGCGTCGACTCCTCACCTCCATCTATCCCGAACCGCCCATGTGGAGCTTGCGATGTGGCATCGTTTCGGGAGGTATTTGCTCGGCGCGGGGAGAGCGCGTAGAGATTGCCGAAGAGGGCGGCTAAAGAGAGCGCGGCGAGAACGACCCATTCCGCGGACATTCGTGCGGTGCGTATCATGAACCGCGGTGAGACGAGCGATGCGATGTAATCGACCAGCGGCGGGTACTGGAATAGTAGCGCGGAGAGGAACGCGATCATGAGGATGAATGAGACGACCTCGAGCGGTGCTGCCAGTAGTTTGGCGAGGAAAGTATCGTCATGTGAAGCGCCGGCACGCGTGCGCGGTCTATTGGCTCGCGCCCGAAGGAGCACGAGGAGGAGCGTGAGGAACGAGAACCCCAACCCGAGGATGAACCGCCGTTCGTACGCCATGAGATCGAGGGATGGGTAGAAGAAGATGAAGGCTGCAAGAGCGATGATCGCGGGGATGTCTGCATATCGGAGCCGACTTTTATGGAGCAGCCAGTCTCCAACGAGTGCGGGGAGCGCAACGATGAGCATGATGGCGCCCACCGCGAGGTCGGGCATGAGATGCTGATAGAGCCAGAGCCGCAGGGTTGAATAGAGGGCGATCACGACGGCGAGATAGAGAACGGGCCGAAAACGACAACAGCCACGACTGGCTCGCTCGACGCCACCGGCCGCAGACGCTTTCAGCTTGGAGAGGAGCAGGTAGCCACCAAAGGCGCCGATGATCGCAACCAATGGCGCGAGCCGTGTCTGGTGTGGGGTATGCGGAATGAGATAGAGGAATGCGCTTGCAAGAATGAGGGTGAGCGCTGTGCCGATGATCGCCCTCAACCACTTTGGAGAATGGAACAAGGTGGCAAGAATGGCGATGATCGAGCTGCTGACGAAAAGATAGGGGAGCCAACTCGGCGCGGCGTATAGGACGGCGAGGAGCCCGCCCGTGGCGGGACCGAATACGGCGAGGAGTGCGGTATAGAGCCGACGTTGTGGTGCAAAGCGGGAGAGGAGGCGGAGCGTGAGCAAGAAGCATAGGACCGCGATGAGGAATGCCGCTTGATAGAGTTCCCGGGGGCCGTATTTGAGCGTGAGCATGGAGAGAGAGGCCGCACAGGGGAGGTAGACGAGTATGAAGCATCCTATGGCGCCGGGGGGCGGGACGAGCGCGAGCAGTCTCGCCCATGCCGCGCGGAGGGATGAGGGAATACGGGCAAGTGCGCGGTTGGACCGCAGATAACGATAGACCCTCGATCCGAGGTCTGCATAGACGCCGAAGAGGACGGCCATGAAAAAGGTGAGATAATATCGTGGCCGGTTCGTCGACGAATAGAGGCGCAGCATCCCGGTCATGGAGAGGAGCGCAAGTCCCCCCACGATCATCCCCAACACGGTATGTGGCCTACTATTCTTGGTCGCGCCATAGATGAAGAGTACTCCTGCGAGGATAACGATGAACGAATAGAACGCATTGTTATGGAAGAACGGGATATACTCCACCGTCTCCATTGCCCGTTGCGAGAGCTGGATATCGGCAGTATTCTCCATGCTCGGCGCGCCCAAGAGGCGCTGGGTGACCCAGAAATAGGCGCGCACCATCACCGGTGAGACGAGGATCAGCAGGAATGAAACCGCCCATCGTTTTAGGTCGCGGCAAAAGCGATCATAGAAGGTGAAGAAGAGGAGCGCGAGGATGCCAAAGGTATAGAGGACGGTAATGGGATGGATGAGCGCGAGCGCGAACGATATGGCGACGATGAAGAGCGCATGTTTCGGTGAGAAGCGTTGCGCGGTGAAGAGGTCGTAGAACCAGATGACGAATATCCCCATCAATATGAGTGCGGGGTTCTCGGGGATGGTGATCGCTTGGCGACCGAGGAGCGGGCTGTACCAAATAGGCAGCGGCGGCAACAGTATCGCAAACGGCGTGGTGCAATAGAGCGCGGCAGTGAACCGTGCGGACCATTTCCCAAAAAGACGGTATGTGAGCGCGAATAATGCCGCGATGGTGATCGTCCCAAAGAGCGGCCCGAGATATTTCGTCGTCATAAAGAGGTCGGTGTTCGACATTGCGGAAAATATGAGATAGATGGCATGGAGCCCGCGAGGGTAGGTACCGTAGTAGAGCGGCTCGAAGAAGAGGCCGTGGGAGAGGTTATTGGCCATGAGCATGTGCGCCCATGGATCGAGCATCCCGAGGCTTTGGGAAGTGAGCGCGTGGTGGAACCGTAACGCACCGCCGATTGCGATGAAGATGGGGAGATAGAGGTGACTGCTCACCGCGCTCGCGGTCACATCGCGAAATGAGAACGCGTCCCGATAGATAGCCGCGAACTCGCGCAATATCGTGCGTTCGCCGTTCCTCCTGTGGGAAGCAACTGCGAGCGTCACTCCGGCCGAGAGGAGGAGGTGGACGATGGCGAATGTCGCGCCATTGAACCGGCGGATTGTGATGAGCGTGTAAGTGATAGCGATGGCGGGTGCGAGTGCGACGGCGAGGGCGCCCAGTGCACGTGTGAGCGGTGAACGTTCGGGAAAGAGCCGAGCCATCGCCGGATAATACGGCAGGACGAAGAGCGCCAAGAGCACGAGCGTCAATTTGGATATGATCCAGATCGATGTGAGATACTGCATAGCCCTTCCTCTCTCCGTTCAACCGTCCATTCTGTCCGATCTCTGTCCCCATGCCCTATTCTTGTACTCACTTTATATTGAGGTGGCGGCTGTGCGTTTCTTTTTCTTTTCGGATGATCTGCGTTGACGCATAAGCCGTGATAGCGATGGTGCGGTCATTGGACGTCGATCTGGACCGCCGCCTCGAACGTGCCCTCGCCGGTGTTCGAAAGCGTGTAGATATACCCATTGGGGTCATAGAGCACGATATCGATGTCGCCGTCGTTATCGATATCGCACATCTCGACTCTTGCGAGCGCGGAGAGGGCGACACGATAGTGGCTCTCGTCGCGCTGGAGCACATATTGCGCGTTCTCGTTCACCGCGGTTGGAACCGACACGGCGGCGACGATACGGACCCTCACACCGCCGTTCTCGAACCCAATCGTGCAGAGCTCATCGGCACCGCCGGGGATGAGATCGGCACCGATCAGTAGCGTACGGTCGCCCTCGGCGGTGAGATCTGCGACGGTGGTGAAGGTCGCGGTCGCGTTATCCCAGACAAGAAGCTCGATGGACTCCAATTCCTCGTCCCAGAGCATGATCTCCGGCTCGACGCGTTCGGTGAAATTGCCCACTGCGAATCGTAATCGCCCCACACCGCGCCGTATGAGTCGCTTGGCACCGGATTCGAGATGGGCGACCCAAAGTTCTCGGCGCTTGAGGTTCGAATAGAGTATCGCCGCGTTCCCATCCAGTTCTGTCCAGACGACATGATCGATATTGATGTCCGGTCCGTAGACGTCGACGGCGCGGTAGAAATAGAGGCGGCCCATGCTCGGTCCGGCGGTGCTTGGTCTCGAGAGGATCAGGGAAAGATCGCCGGAGAGCTTGTTTGAGACGGCGCAATCGACGACGCCATCGCCGTTAAAGCCACCGACGGCGAGATCGATCGGTCGCCGACCGGTCCCGAACGAGAGGAGCGCCTCGTTCTCGAAGGAGAAGATGGAGAGCGTATGCATCTCGAAATCGACAAAGACGATCTCCTCTACACCATCCGAATCCAGATCGAAGGAGCGGGCACGGTACGGTTTCTTCCCCACGGTGAAATCATCGTACCACCGCGGTCCATCAATGGTGGTATTGAAAACGGAGATCGAGCCTCGGTTGTAGTTGACCGTACATACGACCGTTCGTTCGGGGCCGATCGCAACTTGGACCATATGCGTGACGCGCGAATTGGTGGGGACGAAGACGACTTCGGGCGCGAGCTGGCCGGCGAACATTGCGGTGAGATTCGCCCCATCGAGGTAGAGGAACCCATCGCTGTCGACGAGGTCGTAGAGCACGAGGTCCGGTATTCGGTCCGCGTTCACATCCACTACGGCGATACCGTATCCGACATGGTCGAGGGTGATCGTTTCGCCCCTGCCGAGGTCGGCCACCGTCGCCCGCCGCACCGTCCGCGCCGCAGGGTCCACCGCGAGCAGAAAGCACACATCCTCATGATCCAATATGGTGATCGCGGTCGTTGTCTTGCTCAGCCGGGCGCACATCTTCTTCTCGAACCGTACACCCGCTTGGTCGCTGTGGATCGATAGCTTACAGATCGTGCCGTTATCGGTCAATAGCACCATATCTGTGGCGGCCGTCTCTGCTGATGCGGATGCTGATGCTGATGCGCTATCGCCAACGATCACTGCGTCGACGATACCGTTCTTTAGGGATGTCCGGGCGAGAACAACGCCGTTGCTCGGCGCGACGACGGAGAGGTTCCCATCTTTGGAGTTGGCTACGATGAGTTCATCGTCGCCATCCCCGTCGATATCGGCGGAGAAGATCCGGATGGGGTAGTCGTACTCGATCGTTTTGCCGCCGGCGGGGGTAAGGTCGACGAGCCGCCCCGCGTCACGTTCGTCTGCGTGATAGACCAGACCTGCGGAAAGGATCGCATAGGCCATCAAGAATGCGATGACGGTGGAGCGGATGAAACGCGACCGCCGATTGCTCTTACTCGGGCTCATTGAGCGCACCATCCCATATAGTGTTCGCCCCCATCGCCATCCCTCCTAATAAACCTGATCTGATCCGATCTGATCCGATCTGTTCTGATCCGATCTGGTACGGAATGGTACGATCGCGTACGATCCGGACCGCGGGGACACTGCTCGCCAGCACCACGCTTTATAATTTATAACGCCTATGTGCGGACCGATGCGGCCGAACGAACTTCGATCGAGGGAGATGGAAGCGCCATGCGGCTATTGATCGCGACCTCATCGTTCCCCCGCGACGCGGACGATAACGCGGGTCAATTCGTCTTGCAGCTAGCGAAAGCGATACGCGCGAAAGTCGAGGTCGAGAATGAGAGCGAGGTCGCGATCACGGTCTGCACCCCCTATCGGAAGGGTGCCCGCCGTGTGGATGAGATCGATGGGGTCAGGGTCTATCGTTATGTGTACGACAGCCTCCGAGC
>CAZSUE010000252.1:0-6966 GCA_964609045.1 uncultured archaeon
TCCTCCGCGGGCTGCGCCAGCTCTCGCAGAAGCTCTAGCCGATACGGCAGGAAGGTCGCGTACAGTAGACCAGTTGCTGGTGCGATCTGGTGCGCGATGGCGCAGGACCGCGTGCGGCCGCCGACCCGATCGGATGCTTGACGGCGCAGGGCGATGGGCGGGCGAACGGTCGCTGGCCCGGGTGGATGTAACTTGCCCAACTAGACCGAGACCATTCGAGCGTGCAGAGATTCCAATTCCTTCTTCTCCTTTCTTCCTTCGCGGTTCTTCGCGTCCTTCGCGGATAATAATGGGGTGGGGGGCTCCATTCCTCCGTCACGCTCTCTTCCCCACTCTGTGATGAGAACACCTCGCGAACGCTCGCACCAGAGCGGGCCGCTTGTATGCTGCAACCGATTATTGATTTGCGCCCATTCCCTCACGGCGCTGGCCATTTTAACACAGAGAAAAACCGAGGTGGGGAGGAGGCACGGAGCTGATGGGCGGGCGAGTTCGCCTTCGCACCAGATTGGTATCTCATATTGCCTGGCCAAAGCATAGAGCTGAAACTTGCAGTTATTCCAAAATGGGGTGGGGGTTAGCTACGGTACATGGCCAGGATGGTTGGCGATGAGACGTTAGGGTTGGCGGGCTATGGCATCCATGGAATCTCGATCGGTTTGGGCTCAATCTCAATGCAAAGGAGTATTATGCCTGGCTGGATCGGTTCATGTCATGCCGCAATCGAGTAACCGATGACATTCGAGGAGATTATGATTCCGTGGTCCAGTGCTATTCGACCTATTTGGATGATCACAAGACCATAGACAATACGATCCAGATCGTATTGGACCGGGTCCGAAAGTTCGCCCAAGAACGAGCCGATGTACTGGCTGCCGTACTTGGAGAAGACTATTTTGGGTATCGAGATGACTGAAGTCGCCCCTCTCCCAGAGAAGGACACAACCATCTCCTACAGCGTCCGATGGTTCATCCATCGCTACCGCCAGCTCGAGGACGAGTTCCTCACCATCACCGACTATGTTCCACTCCGCCCCGATCTCGAGGAACCGAACTACAAATTCGGATCGCCGATGCTCATGGACTTTGGCCTCAAGATCGGGACCGAGGTCGAAACGCTCTTCCGCGTACTGCTCAACTCGGACCGCTACGACCATTATGAAGATGTAGACGAGTACCGTGCTGAAGAAGGTCGGCACTACCGTCAGACCATGCGGGTGTATCGGGAGATCGTCGGGGAAGAATTGGGTCTGGCAACGGTGACGGTCCGGGACACGATGATCGGGAGCACGACGACACCGTTCGCAGCGTTCGCGAAGAAGAAAAGTCCACACTGGCTAAAGACCTATTCGCGGCTGAAACACGACAAATTGCGGCTCATCGATGAGTGGACGCTCCTCGACGCGTTCCATGCCCTCGGTGGGTTATTGATATTGATCGTGAACCACCCCGATCATTTCGAGCATGGTTACAATTATGATCCGCAGAAGTATCGATCGAAGGTCTTCGTCCCACCGGAACCGAGCTGGCCAGAGTGGGTGGGGAAGATCATGACCACGAAGCGGATGGGCGATATGCAGAATATTTACCGGAAATCGCCGCTGCCGGAAAAAGACAAATCCTAACGCATCGCAGCATCACTGGCTAGCTAGACGGATTCACATGGCGCGTTCCCGTGGCTCTAATCTCTAAGGGTGCGCCATTTCCTATCATATCGCTGAAAATGAGATCGGTATACGAACACCCACGCCCCTCGGTGGTATTGCTATTGCTATTGCTATTGGTGAGGATGGGGGGTGGTATTTCCGATTCGCCCTTACTTCTTACTTCGCGCCGACCGCCTGGAGCATGACGTGTTTCTGCATCTCGATATCGCTGCGGATACCGCTGAGGAGGTCACGCAATCCCGCCACCTCTTGCTGGAAATATTTGCGGTTGTTCTCTTCCAGCTCGGTGATGTACTCCAGCACCTTCTTGTTCATCTGCTCGAGGCCGTCGTTGAAATTGCGCGCGATGCCGTCGAGGATCTTGATGATATCCTCCAGCTTCGACCCGAGGTCGTCGCTCTTCGAGCTCAGTTTCGCCGTATTATCCACCGACATCTTGCCCAGCAAGCCCGCCGCCTGCTGTACCTCCGCACGAACTTCGGACCGCTGCTTCGCCAGCGTCGCGTCGATCGCTTCCTGTTGTTTCGACATCTGGCCCCCGAACGCGTCCATCTTATCGACGATGTTCTCGATCGAATCGCTGATCATCTTCGTCTGCTCGGCGCTTTGACGGCTCAACCCGCCCGCCACCTGTTGCATCTCGGAGACGATGGCGGTCTTTTTATCATCGAGGATCGAACCGATGGAATGCTGGAGGTCGTCCACTTCGCTTTTGATCGAGCTGAGTTCTTCAGAGAGGGTGGTTTTCAGATTCTCGTCGATATTGGCCATGCTGTGTTCGATCTCGGTGATGCTCGAGGCGATATTCGTTTGCAGCCCGGCGACCTCGGTCTCGAGCTGGCTCTTAATATCGCCGACCTCGTCGCCGATGGAGCCGACGATGCTCGTCACGGCGTTGCTGATACCGGTCTTCAATTGGTTCGATTCGGATATGAGCCGGTCCTTGATGCCCGCGGCTTCATTCCCGAGCACATTGAGCGCTTCGAGATACTCGTCGAACTTGTTCTTGATCATGATCGTCGATTTCTTCCATTCGGCGCGGATCGCTTCACCTTGCCCGCCCAACGCCTTCTTTGCCGCTTCGAGGTTGGAAAGGACCTTCCGGATCATCTGCTGATCCTTCTGCAGCCCCGCTTTGAGGAGGTCGGTGGATTTGAGGATGTTCGTCTTCGTGCGATGCTCGGAATCCTTGATACCCTTCCACATCTGATCGAGATAACGGTTGATATCGTTGATACCGCGCACGACGATATCGTTCTTGGTGCGAACGGTGGCATCGACCCGTGAGAGGAGCTCCTCGTTCAGTTCGAGGATCATCCACCCGAGGTAGCTGTCTTTCAAGCCTTTGAACGGTTCGTCGTCGATGCCGCGTTTCTTCCGATAATCTCGGTTGTCCATCATCGTATTGAGTTCTTTGATGAACTTTTTTCGTACCGAGCCCGGCGTATATGGTGCTATCGTACCCTTCGCACCTTGATCTTGAGCCATCATTATCCCTCTTGAAGAATTAGCGGTAATATTAGCGGTAATAAGCGCTAACGTTATTTAAAGATATTGAGACGGTAACCTCATAAATCTTTTGCTCTGTTGAATAAAAATGCACAGCACAGCGGCGATTTGGTGGCAATTTATCTTGCAAACGCGCATAGGGTGATAAACATATTATCTTATCCTCATTGTGGTAGCATTTCGATACCGAACGCGCGCGGCGACGGGACCGAAAAGTTTATTGTCCACCTCAGATGTTCAAACACGTTATTCTACAATTTTTAGGTGAACGCATGTATCTGCGGACCATTAAGCTCGGTGATGCTGTCTATGTCGAATTACCGCATTCTATTGCGGAGGAGTACAATATCCGCCACGACGACCGGATACTCATCCCCGACGACTCGCCGCGCAATCCATTTTGGGAGTTTCGGGTGGTCCCGAAGGAGAAATATCTCGCCGAGCATGGTTGCAATAATAACGAAAATGGTTCGAAAGCGGACCCCTCCGCTGCAACAGCGCCGAAGCCGTCAGCGTCGGATGCGGACGAGGTATAGCCCCTTCTCCTTTCGCCCGCGCCCATATCCGCCAATCATTGGGCGCAGTTGTAAGTTCGCGTGCGATCCATACCGCGTGGGCGGGGTAAGCCGGGGCGAGCATGGCTAGCCGGGGCGAGCATGGCTAGCCGGGACTAGCATGGCTAGACCACACGTCGGTCGATGCGACGCAGCAGTTCCTTTGGCGTCGTGCTTAACGCGCGCTTGGTCGCGCGCTTGCTCAGACCCGCGCCACGCCCCACACGCTTTGCCTCCGCCGTCGACAATAGGTCCGACGGCGCGTGCGCGTCGGAGGTGATGAGGAAGGAGACGCCTGCCTCGAGCCCGATACGCACGGTATGACCGTTGGTCAGGCAATGTCCCGCGCGTGCGGTGAGCTCGATGAATGTCCCATGTTCAGCGGCGAGCGCCGCGTCCTCGGGCGTCAAAAGTCCAGGATGCGCGAGGATGTCGACCTCGGGGCATTCGATGGCGGCACGGTTCGTCCCGCGCATCACCGGTTCCATGATCGTCTCGCCGTGCACGACGACGAGGTCCGCGCCGCCGTTCTTTGCATGACGCGCGATCTTGCGAATGGCGAACGGCGGGACATGTGTGATCTCCACGCCCGGTATCGCCACGATATTCCAGTACCGTTCGGCCAGCTTGCAATCTTTCTTCAACCCCACGATGACATGGTCGACATCGGCGCTGCTCACATGATCGGTGATGGCGATCACTTCCCCGCGGCGTTGATATTGATGCCGGACCATCTCGATGGGGAGGGCCGCCCCGTCGCTCAATATTGAATGGGTATGTAGTTCATACTTCACAGTTCTCACCTACGCAAGCACTGGCCGTTGCGGTCGCCGCCTCCGCTCGGGGACCGTCTCTCGCTCGTTCCTGTCTCTCGGAGCGCCGATGCGAACGTCGTGGTATCGCATGGAGGAAGTGGGAAACCAACACCTCCATGGCCCGATACGGCATATGCGCATAACGCCGCTTCATTTCGTCTTTTGTCGCACCGTGCTGATGATCCGCCGTGCCCGGACCGTGGTCATACCGGGGATCGGGGTCAGATCTTGAACGGTGACGCCCTGGAAATCTTCCCAAGAGCGATAGCCCGCAAGATAGAGTTCGTGCGCGATCTTATTGCCCACGCCCTTGATACTCTTGAACGCCTCCACCACCTCTGCGCGGGGAGGTTCGGGCGGCGTTGGCTCCTCTCGATCTGCTTTTTTTTTCGGGGGCTCCTCCGCCTTCTCCGTCTCCATCTCCGGTTCCGGTGCGGGGAGGCTCTCGGGCGTCTCTTTTCCCGCCTTGACGAGCTTGTCGGTGGCGGTCTCGGCAGTAGTGACCGGCTCCGTCTCCACCGACGCCTCCGCCGTCCCGCTGACGCCCTTCTCATCGATCTCGAGACTAATGGCCGTGTCTTCCACCGTCGTTTTGGTCGTCGGCTCGGCCATCTTTCGTTCCTTCGCAGGGGCCTCGGTGGTGGGGAACAGCTCATCTTCACCCTCCGCACCCCCTTTCTCCACTACCGCGCTCTCGCCTTCTCCTTTGGCTTCGACCGGGGGCGCAGCTTTCGGTCGTGGTTCGGACGGTGGCTCGGGTTCGCCTTCGGGTTCAGGCGGTGGCGGCGGCGCCTCGCGCTCCTTTTCCCCATGCGGCGCGGGTTCCTTTTGCGTCTCCTCCGTTTTCTGCTCCACCGCTTCGGGCTTGGGGGCGGGCAGTTCGGATTCCGGCAGTCCGGGCGCTTCTGCGGTCGGCTCGGCGGGGGTGGCGTCCGCGGGCTCTTCCGGCTCTTTCTTCTTCCGCCGGAACATCCCGCGGAATCGGTCGACCAGCCGTGTAAAGAACCCCTCCTCTCCGTCCTCCTCGCCCTCTGCCGCGGGTGCTTCAGCCGGCGCTTCCGGCGCCGCCGTCGGCCCCGATTCGACCCCTCTCGCAATCTTGCGCGCGACCCCGCGCGTGATGCCGTTCATGGCGGCGAGGTCCTCTTCGGTCGCGTCGGCGAGCTGCTCGAGGTTGATGACGCCGCCGTCATAGACTGCCTCTGCCGTGCTCAAACCGATACCCGGGATCGCTTTGACCCGCTCGATCACCATCTCCGGTTCGTCGGGTTCGGGTTCTGGTTCCGGGGCCGGGGCCGGCGGCGCTTCGATTTGTTCTTGCGCCGACGCCATCGCCTCCGAGCCGAGCTCGAGGACGCCGCCGATATGTTTGGTAACCTCGATGAGGTCGATGGCCTGATCGAGGGTGACCCCGCGGATGGTGATGAGGTCGTCCACCGTGGCGTCACGCAACTTCTCCGTGGTGGTATATCCCGCCGCATAGATGAGCTGCGAAGCCGCAGGTCCTACTTTCTCAGCACGCTGGAGGAACTGGAGCATCCCCGTCCTCGTCTCCGGCTCAACGGACGACGGTGCGTCTTGCGCCAAAGCGGCGTTGGCACGATCTCCCGATGGGGGCGATTGCGCTGGTTCGGTTTCGATCGAAGCGTGCTGTTGCGATGTCGGGGTGTCCTGGCTCGATGCCATGTTATCACTTCGCGCATGATAAGTGATGATGGTGACCGCGGGTCGAAATGGCCGTAATGGTCGAGGGAGGGGCGACGATATAACCCGCGACGGTAGTTCCCAGCAAACGAAATTTTATCGTAACGGATCGAAAAAACCCGTAATTTCGGTGCGCTGCATATACTCCCGTCTATTATTAAACTTTTTTCTACGCCCGATATGTCTGGAGATATTCTTTCAGCCGATCCTTGGCGATAGAGCGCCGGGCGGGGTACGCCTCGAGCTTTGCTTTCATGATCACGCAGTCCTCTTTCTGGACGACGCGGTATGCTGCATGGCGCGTGCGCGTTTCCTCTCCCGTCTCGTGTTCTTCGCCGCCACTGGCCGACGCCTGCGTATAGGCACGATATGCCGCCTGCTTATCGAACCGGAGATACCAATAACAGTCCTCATCGACGCGCTCGTCCAGTTCGGCGATGAGCGTTTCGGGCGCGTTCGCCGCGAGGATGCCGCCGATGAGCGGCCGGAGATTGCCACTGCGCTCGAGCTTCGACTCCAAGATCGCGATAGGGTTGCCGAAATGGCCTTCCACCTCGGTGCGCGTGACCTCCGCGTCGCCCACATAGAACCGGAGGGCGGCTTCGATTCGCGACTCGATCTCCGTGGCGTGGCAGAAGGTGCGGAAATAGCAGTAATGCGCCGGGACGGACATGTGAACTCCAACGCCATAACACTCCCCCTTCACTTAGTAATTGG
>CAZSUE010000253.1:0-6940 GCA_964609045.1 uncultured archaeon
AGGGCTGCGTCAGCACCGCGCATCTGCTGAGCCAGGTCGGGAAGCGCGCATGGCCTAGCCAGCACCTCTAAGGCTGCGTCAGCACCGTGCATCTGCTGAGCCAGGTCGGGAAGCGCGCGCAGTACAGTATGGCCAGCACCTCTAGGGCTGCGTCAGCACCGCGCTTAAGTGGGCGTATTCAGCGGTGTTGTCCGGGACGAAAGCGTGTGGATCTGTCACCGACTTATGGCATGATACCGTGTTGCGTTCGGGTTATTGCGTCGTCGCATTCTCATCATGCGCATCCAGTGGCTGGAGCTGTTCGAGCTGCTTGAGCGCTGCGCGTTCGACGCGCCGGCGCACCATTGCGGGCGGTTCATTCGACGCTTCGATGACGCTGCGAAGATCGTCCGCCTCGATCTTGTAATTGATCACACGCCCCCGGAACCGCGCGATCTTGACCTGCAAGCTCCGGCCGCAGCAGGTGATGGGGTGCAGCTCACGATCGAGGGTCTGGCGTCGCACCGAGAAGATACGTACGCCGAGGGTGCCGGTGGCGTTCACCAGTGCCTCGATAGTCGAATCGATATCGCTGGTCAATACTCTGATGAGATAACTGGGTCGGTTCTTTTTCGTCACCGCGTTGAGGATGGCGATATCTTTGACCGGTGCGAGCGCTTCGAGCGTTTCGACGAGCCATCCGAGCTGTTCGCCGGTCACATCGTCCACACCGGTCTCGACGAGCCAGCACTGCGTAGCGGACGCGCCGGCGATAATACGGAGCGCGTTGGTATAGCGGTCGATGCGTCGCGTACCGTACCCATAGCCCACCTGCTGATGCTCGAACTCGATATTCGTATCGAAGCTGGAGACGAGCCGTTTCAACATCACCACGCCCGTGGGGGTGGCGAGCTCGGCGGCGACGGCACCATAGCGCCACGGTAGCCCTTTCAGTAGCTCGAGGGTCGCCGGTGGAGGGACGGGGAGTGTCCCATGCGCCGTCTCCACCACGCCACTGCCCGTGGTGATCGGGGTACAGAACACCGCACTCTCCCAGAGACGCAGTTGCTCGTAGAGGTATGCCAGCCCGATCAGGTCTGCGAAGGTGTCCGGTGCCGCAAGCTCGTGGAGGTGGGTGGCACCGCGCGGTTGGTCGTGCACGGTGGATTCCGCGGCGGTGAGCGTATCGAACATCGCCGTTGCAAATCGCCGTGCGCCATCCGTGCTCAGTCCCGCGGCGTCGCACCCGCGCTGGAACGCCTCTCGGAGCGCGGGGACATCGGTGGGCCCACCACCCTCCTCTTGGATGACGAGCTGCTTCCCGCCAAAGAGATGGCCGTCGCCGTGGTGTGGTTCTATCGGACGCTCAGCGATCTCTTTGACCTCCACCGCGATCGCCCCGATCACACCGCCTCCGCGCTCCATGGCGGCGACGGTCCCGTCGATCAGCGCGGGGTAGAGATCGAGGAACGCGGCGAGCATCATATCGCCGGCCACGCCCATCTGGGCATCGATATAATAGTCTGTCATCGTCGCATCCCCGTTCGGAGAATCTCACCGTCGTGGTGCGGGCGCTGCGGCGGCGCCGCGGAAAAAGTTCGTCTGGAGCGCGAGATCGTTGAGAAAATCGAGCATGGTCACATAGTCCACCACTTCGATATTCTTGACCCCGACGAGGGTGGGGACGAAGCCGGCGGTACGATACCCCATCTTGAAGATTTTGACCCCTGAATAATAGATGATCACCGTCTTGCGTTCGGCGTTGAGCTGGTTGGCCAACCCTCGGATCACTTCGGTGAACTTGAGGAGGAGGTCGGCGGTGGGGACGGTCCGGACGGTCTCGAGGATCCTGCTCTTATAGCTCTCGAAGAGCTGGAAGGGGAACATCCGCTGCCGTCTAACCGGCTGTTGCGATCTGACATGGCGATGGAGCGTCGGCACCATCAGCTCGAAGATATCGTACCAGATCTTGGGCTCCTCGATATCCATGACCAGCTCGTCGCGGTCGAGTCGGAACGAACCCACACCCTCGAACTCGGCGCTCATGGAACCACGCTTAACGAGGTGCCAGAGCGAAATGAGGTCGAGCCCGTCGATGGGAAGGTCCGGTGCCATCGTCTCACTGTGCCTCCAGGGGCCCGAAGTGCGGAGCCGATATAAATGGATTGCTTCGCACGATCCGGGCGGTGCCTCCCGCAACGCGGCTGCCGAGAGCCAAAAAGAAGGGCAAGTCCTCTCGCGACCGATCTTTAATGTATCTCAATGTAGCTTAATGTATCTCAACGTATCTCAATGTATCCTAATGCGTCTCAATGCAGGTTAATTATTGAAGAACTGCTGGAGGAGCCATACCGCCGATCAGATCGTGCCCACCTCATCCTACCTTACCTTACCTTACCTTACCTTACCCCCACACCTTTCTCAACCCAATTTTCCTGCCTAGATCGCTCCTACGATCATGCCCGCAATCGTGTCACACAATGGCAAGGTTCTAATAGCATACCGATACTTATTGCCCGGGGGAGGCATGGTGAACCAGCGAACCTCTATCCGAGCGTATGTGCAACACTGGATGAGCGAGTTTTGCTTTGCATGGCACGGCCAACGCGCACTCGATCAGCTCTGTCTCGAGCCGGTAATTCCCTGCGCAATGATCCTTTGCTGCGACGACGGGCTCGAATGCGCCGATCTCGACGAGGATGTCCTCAGATTCTCACTCGAGTGTCGGTGCGGCGTGCGCGAGAGATGGTCCAACGATACGCTCGAACAGATCTGGACCGATGATGTAAAAGAATGTATCCTCCACTTCGTCCACCGCGAGGAGCGGCCGCTCGCCATCGTCGGCTACCGTTCCACCCATGCACTGGAAGCGTTCACCGCGCTGCATGCGGGAACCGTTCTCAACCTGACCCCGCCCGTACGATTGAAGGACTATTTCGATAGCAAGTTGGTGCTCCGCGAGGCGTTATCACAGCTCGAGCTCGAGTGTGCGCCGGGCTGGGAGACGACGCTGGGCCGCGTCGATTACGATCGCGTCACCGCACAGATCGGTCGCCCGTTCGTCGTCCAGCTCCCGGTGGGTTCCTCCGGCGGCGGCACCCATCTCGTGACCGAAGCGGCCGATCTCGACGAGATCGACGCCGCCGTGGGCGACTCGGAGCAAGATGTCGTCGTACTCAAATACTTTCCCACCTCGTCGGTGAATATCAACGCCTGCGTCTACCACCACGAAGGCGAGCCCGTGGTGATCCTCTCGCCGCCGTCGCTCCAACTGTTAGGGATCGAGCACTGCACCACGCGCCCGTTCGCCTACTGTGGGAACGACTATACGGCGCTTGCGACAAAATTCGACCGCGCGTCGCTGGAGCGCGTCTTCGCCGCAACAGAACGGATCGGAGCGTGGATGGCGACGAAGGGCTGGCGCGGGATATTCGGTCTCGACATCCTCGTTACCGAGGAGCATATCTATATCATCGATCTGAACCCGCGGTTCCAGGGCTCCACCCAGCTGCTGACCGAAGCGCAACACGACCGCGGCGATATCCCGCTCACCTTCTTCCATCTCGCCGAATTTGTGGGGACCGATCTCCCGCGCGCCATGCTCGAGGCGGCGAACGAGCGTGCCCGCACGCCGTTGGCCGGTGCGCAGCTGATCTTTTCGAACCAACTGCCAAAAGACGGTATTGTGGATTGCCAGCTCCCGTACGGGCGGTGGGCCATGACAAAGGACGGGAACGGAAGCGTGCGCCATGTCGGACTTGGCCGGTCCGTGAGCCACTGTGCACACAATTCCAAGAACGAGTTCATTCTCACCTGCGGAATGCCCTTCCGCGGGAAAACGATCCGCAGCGGTGCACCGCTCTGTAAGCTCCAGACCTGGGATCGTATGGCGATCCAGACGAACAAACTCACACCCGCTTGGTCCGAGGTGGCCGAAACGGTTTATACAAAGTTCGACATACGACCGCTGGGGCAGTAAACGGCAGGGGCCGAAGACTGACTGCCGCCGCAATTCGAAACGGGTGGGAGAGAGGATGAGCAACGATCGGAGCCGCAGCCAGTGGACGCGGAAACGGGCGCGAAAGTGTAGAGAGGTGACGCTATGACGATGGGCGATGAACGACGCGCGGAGGTCCAACGGAATGTGGATCACTATCAAGGCACGCACGAGCACCGCGGCCAGCGATCCGGGTTATGGCAGCTCGTGCAACGATTCGACCATGCCGAGGGCGACTATACCTACGACCTCATCCAGCGCTATAACGCCGCCCTCGCCGAGGACCCAGCGACGCAAGAGTGGGTGGTGGCGTTCGATACCGACCCCACTTCCAACGAAAAGGATTCCCCAACACCGGCCGCCCGGCCGCGTCAAATACTCTTCATCGACGCCTCGAACGACCAGCTCCCCACCGGGCTCGAAGCTGCGGCGATCATCCGGCACAGTATCGCCCGACGCGGCTGGGACGATACCACCGTGCGCCGGGTCGACACCTACGAACAACTCCGGATGGCGGTGGATGAACACCCATGCACGAACCTCATCCTCAGTATGTGCGTCGACAAACAGACATATAATACCTCTGTCGCCGCAGCACTGGAGGCGGCGGGCGAGGTCTGTGTGCCCGGTGTGATCACCGCGCCGGGCGCGGTCTTTTCCGATAAGCTCGCCACTTACCGCCTTCTCGAGGCACTCCCCCCCGGTGCATCGCGGTTCCATGGTGCTGCCGCGCAGTGCACCGCCGGTGCCGCCGGTACCGCCGACGCGACGCTCATCGCGCGATATCGGTTCATCGATGTCGATGACCTCGACGCGCGTGAAAAGGCCGCGGCCATCGTCGATTGCGTCGATACCATGGCCGAGGAGGAGGCACTTACCGCCTTCTTTATCAAACCGCGTGAGGGCGGTGGCGGGCTCGGCGGGTTCAGACTCTCGCACCTCGAGGGCGGCTATCTCCTCCCCGACCTCTCCAAGCTCACCGGCAACGACCGCGAGCAACTGCACCCCGCATATATCACTTTCGACCCGGAGAACGAGGCACAGCTCGAGGAGCTGGCATGGATCTTTCGCCGCTTCGAACGCGATCCCGCCATGGCCGAGACCTACCTCCATGTCACGCTGGACGAATTGCAGGCGGAGTATGGGGTCGATAGCGATATCGACGCGTTATACGAGCATATTACGAGGAGCAATCGAACGCTGGAACTGGAACGATCCAAACAGCATCTCACGCGCACGGACGCCCTGATGCGGCTCGCAAATGCGATCCGGACCTTTGAAACGAAGCGCGGGGTGCCGTACGAACCCCTCGTCTGCGAGCATATCGATTTCGGCACTTGGGGTCTCCGTGTCCATCTCCGGCTCGGACGCGCCGGACCAGTGGTCGAGTCGGTCTATTATCGTATCTTCCAGCTCCTCATCGACCGAACTGGCATCGGGTATATCGGCGCGGACAATATCTCGAACAAGCTCACCGGCGCGCTGGAAACGCTCCGATGCGGGCCGCCTCTCCCGCTGATGATCGACGCCATCGGCGGTGAGGCGCAACTGCGACGCTGCTTCCACAACGCAGTGACCGCGTTCATCGCGCTCATCGAGCAGCTTTCGCCGGTACACCGCTCCAAGGTGCCGGTGCGCGCGCAGTTCGATATCTCGCCGGTGAACGGGATCATCGTCGAAGGCAACGCCGATACCGCGCGCGGACCGGGGCTGGGGACGCGGTGGGAGTTCTTCGTACAGATGTGCGAGGAGTGGCTCGAGGACAGCCTCGCATATTATGCGTACCGCCAACTGGCCCGTGGAAATGTCAGTGGCTTTTGACCCCGTCGAACCGTTTCGTTCTATTTTCGCCAGCCATCCATATCGCCATTTTGCCATCCAGCCATCCAGCCATCTAGCCATCCAGCCATCCATATCGCCATCCAGCCATCACACCATATCGCCATTTTGCCATTTTGCCACGCCGCTTTCACATCCAAGACATTTCATCGGTCGGTGGCACCCTAACCTACCCTCCGGGTGGCCGTTCAAGCGGAAACGACATGCACGATCGGAACGAGCGAGCCGCGGCACCTCGGTCAATATTTCTTTCCACAACCCCATCATTGTCACCGCGGTCCTTACAATAGTTTACTATCGAGGTCTGACTATCGGTTCCATATCTTCTCATTTTCCACCAGCCTCCCGTTCTGACGTAGAACGCGGCCCCTGTCCGCAGGAGGTGCGATCCATTATGAGAACGGGTCCGAAACGATCCCCAACCCGTCCACAGCCAATGGTCCACAGCCAATGGTCCAATGCCGATCGCTACGTACGAGCTTCAAGCTTCCAGGCGGCGGAAGGCTCCCCGTGCTCGACGGTATCGACCTCGATGTACGCGCCGGTGAGTTCGTCAGGCTCATGTGCCCGTCGGAAAGCGGCAAATCGGCATTGCTCGATATCATCGGCAATCTGCTTCCACCCACCGGCGGGACGGTGGCGGTGACAAGCTATACTAAGTTATATAGGGACTCAATTACGGGTAGGGTTCTACTCATGCGGTAGAAAAATAGTAAATCGGCACTTCTGTAAGGGGTATGCCCATAGGATCGCCTATTTTTACCCTGGCTCATTCCATTCAAAGGGTTGAGTATTTAGATTTTCTTCAAAAAATGTATTAATTAGGTGCTCTGCCTGGAATGAGCCACCCCTGCGGGGGTACGAAACCGCGGCCGCTTTGGTCCCCCCGATTATCGCTGCAGCACGATCGCGTCGTCCAAATCCCTTAAATCTGTATCTATGGTCAATAGCGGTTCACCACGCTTCCGTGCACTGGCGAGAACGATCCCATCAACCAAGTCGAATTTCGAGATGCTGGCTGCTCGGCGCTCGTGTTTGATCGTCGAGGCTTCGAGCACGAGTTCACGATCGAGCAGGAGCACATCGACAATCTCATCGAGATCGTGCATGATGGCCATTCGATCG
>CAZSUE010000254.1:0-6903 GCA_964609045.1 uncultured archaeon
TATCATCGATGCAGCGACACTCCGTGACGCGCAGCGTCATCCAGAAGCATACCGCGACCTGATCGTGCGCGTATCCGGCTATGCGGCATACTATACCCGTCTTGGGGTCAATATCCAGAACGACATCATCGAACGCACAGAATTTACAAGCGGCTGAGCACGCGGCGGCGGCGGCCGATCGTCGGTTCGCCAGCCCAGTTTGAGATCGGAACTGTCGAGGGCGTTCACAGGGGTCCGAAGGGGTCCGGAGTGATGGAGTGATGGAGTGATGGAGTGATGGAGTGATGGAGTGACAGAGTGACAGAGTGACAGAGTGACGGAGCGGCGGATCGTAACCGACGGCGGGGTGTGTTCCTTCTATTTACCCTTTTTCCGCAAAACGCAAATACTAGAACGAAGGGGTCCGCAACCCGCCCGCCAATTTCCAGCCACGACATGGGCGGTCGGGCCTATCGCCTCGTCCACCGGTAACCGCATCTCATTCTGCACGCAGCCGTATGGATCAAGACGCGTTCCCAACGGGCAGAACGCCTGCGCCTAATCCACACGGTCGAACGGTAAGCAAACGGTCGTCCGGGTGATCTGGGAAGTAGAAAAGTGCCGCGGTGACGCTTCATTTTGCTTATTTATTCGATCTCGACCGTTACTGCGTCATCCAATGGATTCTTGTAGGGGACGGTGACCGTCAGCATACCGTTCTCGTAGGTCGCTTCTGCGTCCTCGGGTTTCACCGGGCAGCAGATCGCATACGAACCGATATAGTGGACACCCTCTTTATTGGCGTTCAGATAGAAGCTGTCGAAGTGGATCTTGAGATCGATATCCTCCTTCTTGACGCCCGGCAGTTCGATCTCGATGTTCAAATATTCATGGTCTTCGTCCGGATAGGCACATACATGGGGTGATGTCTTGATATCTGCCATACGATTCACCTATACCACCGACAGCCGCACGCACCGCTATCAACCTTCTCTCAAACCGTTCAAAACACTCTTCAAGAGTGGGGTCGGTGGCCTCCACTATCAGGAAAAGAGCTGCAGCGCGCCGCCGGTATGAAGGAAACAGACACGCTCGTCGTCGAACGCGCCGTCAGCACAGTATTGGAGAAAACCGGCGGCCGCCTTCCCGGTATAGACCTCGTCCAGCATCAAGCCCTCGGTACGCGCAAAGGTCTGGATCGCTTGCACGGCGGCGTTGGTCCTCGCACCGTAGGTCGGGCCCATGAACCGGTCGTCGACGATCACGCTCTTTCGCTCGATCGCGACCTCCAGCGGGGCACCGTTTTCGAGGAGATCGAGCGCGCGCGTCGCCAGCTTCCAGACCTCGTTTTCGAGATGTTCGGCGCGCTTCGCCACGCTCATTCCGATGATGCGCCCTCCCCAACCGGTGAGCGCTTTCCCAACCACCAGTCCCGCCTGCGTCCCGGCGGACGAGGAGGCGTGCACGATCGTATCGAGTTCGATCCCGTCGCGCTCGCACTGGGCATAGAGTTCGAGAAAACCGCGAACATAGCCCAGTGCACCAAGCGGTGTGGAACCGCCTACGGGGAGCCGATAGACCGAGCGCCCCTCACGCGCAAGTTCATAGGCGTGTTTGATCGATGCGCGCTCCCAGTCGCTCCAGTCCTCGCTGGGGATATGGAGTATGCGGGCACCGACGAGCCAATCGATGAGGAGGTTGCCGCGCGGTTCGTCCGGCTTCGGGCCGCCGAGCACCAGCTCGGCATCGAGACCGCACACCACCGCCGCCGCCGCAGCCATACGACAGAAATTGGACTGGTTCGCGCCGATGGCGAGCACCGTATCGAACCGACGCGTTTTTGCGTCGGCGATGAGATAATCGAGCTTCCGCGTCTTATTGCCACCGAACGCAAAACCGGTGAGGTCGTCGCGTTTACAATAGCACTCCACGCCGAGCCGCTCGGAGAGGCGCCGTAACGGCGCGAGCGGTGTAGGGAGCACCGACAGCTCCACACGCGGAAACTGACCTAACCGTGCATGGAGCGCGGCCAATGTCTCGTGCTCGCGGATGAAAGATCCGACGCCACTTTTCGTCAACGGCTCAACCATTGTGGACACACGCTACCGATCGATGCAATTTGGGCGTTCGAATCAGTCGGATCAGAATGCAAAGGTGAAGAGTGCAAAGACGATGAGGACCATGAGAAAACTGTATTTGATCCCTTCTTCGAGCCGGCCGGTACTCATCACGCCTGCGACTAATCCGTCTCCGCCACCTTGGACCAGCCCTGCGAGGATATAGATCAATTTGATCTCGTCGAAATCCACCGTGGTACTGCCCATGCCGCCCACCGCGCCGGCCGCGTCGGGGTTCTCTTCCTGCTGTTCCTGGAGGTTCTCTTGCAGCTCGGCCATCTGCGGCGCGAAACTGGAATAGACGATGAGGATCACAACGAGGAAGACCATGAACGAGACGAGGATGACCATGACATACATCCCCATCTGGACCTTGCGCTCCTGTTGGAGGAGCTGGATCTCTTTCGTATCGTTGGCAGCCGCCGCAAGTACGCTGCTCACACGCCCGCCCGCATTGCTCGCCTCGACGATAAGCGTCACCGAGCGCTCGACCAGTGGCGTCTGCACGCGCTCTGCAAAGAGCTCCATGGCGTTCACGGCGGTGATGCCCCAGGATATCTGGATCGACATCTTGCGGATCTCCGGCGTCAGCTCGCCGTACTCGCCCTTCGCCGATGAGATGATCGCGTCGGGGAGCGTCATCCCCGATCGCGACGATTCGGACAGGTCGCGTAAAAAATCGGACAACCGCTCTTCGAGCTGCCGGATCCGACCGATCTGCTTGCTCTTCCAGAACCCGTACGGGCCGGTAAAGACCATGGCGCCGATCATGATCCAACTGATCGGTGTCAACGGCCCGACGGAAACATTGAGGATGTCTGCGAATCCAAGGAGCCCGACGACGAACAGTGCGCCGAAGCCGGAAAGGCCCAAGATGAGGATGAGCCGTTCCTTCAGTATCTCGGGGTCGGTTCGCTCTTTCATCTCCTCGGCGAGTGTCTCTTCCTCACTGGGTCCACGACCCGTATAGACGATCTTGCGTGCTTTGGGTGCGACGGTGGGGATATCTTCGTCGTGCGACAAAAGTTCCTCACTTTGCGCATCACCCGCATCCGCTTCCGATCCCGCTTCCGATCCAGCCGCCGTAGCCTCCTCATCCATATCGGTCACCGTTCGATCACCGCTATCGGAGGCACCTGCAGCAGCGTCGGCGTCGCTATCCTCACTGTCGCCGTAGAGCTCGTCGGTGGATTGATAGGCGTCGATATCCTCGTACTCGTACTCGTCGTCGTCGTCGGGTTCGTCGTCCCAACCGAACGCGTTTGCGGCTGGATCGTCAGTTGGTGTGTCGTTCATAGTATCCCTTGTGCGTTCCTATCGATGCAGCGGTCGTTCGCTGATCTGGTCAGTCTCCCAGTTTCATCCCGTGAATGATAAAGACGAAAAGGAATTGTGCAAGCGGTATCATGAGCCCGATGATGAGGTAGAGGATCATCGTGTCGCCGTTGCCCATCATCGCCATCACCGACATCATGACGATGAGAAAGAGCGGCGCGGCGACGACAACCGTGACGAAACTCTCGGCCATGACCCCCAGCGTCTCGAGTGTGCCGTGCTGCTCGACGCGATTCTCCTTCATATACTGATCCGCTTTCGAACTGAAGTAGAGCTTGAGCGAACCGCCGGAGGTGATGGTCGTGATGATGCCCTGAAGGAACTCCGAGAATTTGACCGACGGCGAGCGTTTCACCGCATCTTTTAACGCCGAAACGAGGTCCTTATTGAGGATGTCGATATCACGCGCGATCATCGCCGCCTCCTTCCGCACCTCGCCGTAGATCTCCTGATCGGAGAGACCGCGGAAGACGATGTTCGGGTTCACATTCGCAGAAGCCATTGCGGCCATATAATTGACCGCATAGGCAAGATTACGGTCGATATCGCTGCCGCGGCTGTTCACTTCCGCGGTTGGTAATACGGTGCCGATAAAGAAGACCATCATCGGGATGATCCCCGGTGCGGCCCAGACGAGTATTGCAAAGAGTGTCGGAAGATCGAAGATGAGGTTGACCGCCACGCCGATACCGGCTCCCACCGCTGCACCGATGATCGCATAATAGATGAGCGTCGCAACAAAGACTTCCGCACGAAGCTTGCGCTGGGCTTTCAAAAGCGATTCGGCGATCTTCGGGTTCTTGTCGCAATATTTATTGGCAATATCACCGAATAGTTTGTAACTCAACATCTGGGCCTTCGTTAGCGCCAGTTCGATCCCTCCGTTATCACCCTGTGCGATACTTTTTCTTTCACAGTGGACCGCCCTTTCTATAGGGTCGATCGGCGTCGGCCGTTGCGGTCCATACGATCCTTCATCCGATCCCCCATCCCGGACGGTGCGGTGCAATTTCTGTGCCGGTCGCGATCACGTTTCCAGCGCATGCGCGGGGAGCTCGTTGCGGCCGAGGGGGTCCTCGAGCATCTGGTCGAGGATCAATTCCGGACTCTGGTAAAAGGTCTGCGTCATCTCTGCGACCTCCTCGAGCGGGAACTCTTTCTGGACGAGCCATCGTTTCAGTGCAACGAGCAGATCCTGATGACGCTTGCGCTTGACCTTTTCCAGCTCTCGTTCCACATTCGACATCTTGTCGAGATCCTTCTCCTCTTTTGGATATTTGAGCTCCATCGTCTTGAGCGTTTCGTTAAAGGTATTCAAGATCGACATTTCGCGCTGCATCTGACCCATCAGTTTTTCCTGGTCCTTGTAATACCCCATGACGATGGTGCCGACCTCGATATAGCTGTGCACGTGTTTCTCGACCATCCAGTTCAATACCTCGGTGCGCCGATCGAGCTCCTCGAGCACTTCTTCCTCGGTCATGTCCTCGCGTTCCGCGATCCGCTCGTAGAGCTTGCTGTGACCGCCGTACTTGAAGATGTCGCCGGCAGGGGTCCATTTGTAGACGCGGTTCGTAATAATCTCGTTGGTCGTCGGCTCGAGCCCGATGATCTCGACGAGCTCCTTGATACGACGCGTGCGCGTGCCTTTCACCCTCACCTGCCCCTGGAGGATGACGAGGTTGAGCGCCTGGAGGAGGATACGCGGGATACTGATCGGCGGGTTCTCGAGACGGTGGACGATGGACGCCACCGAATCTGCGTGCATGGTCGCATAGGCGGTGTGCCCCGTGGCCATCGCCTGGAAACAGGTCATCGTCTCCGGACCACGAACCTCGCCGACGATCACATATTCGGGGCGCTGACGCAGCGCGGCTTTCAATAGCTGGAACATATCGATATCCTGTGCGCCGCTGTCCTCGCCTGCTGCCTCACGGGTCACGCCCGCGATCCAGTTCTCTTGTGGAAGGTTCATCTCGCGCGTATCCTCGATGGTGATGATCTTCGCCCCCGGCGGGATGAACAGCGAGATCGCATTGAGCGTCGTCGTCTTGCCGGACGCCGTCCCACCGGAACAGATCATGCTCTCGCCGTATTGGACGGCGAGCCAAAGGTGTGCGGCCATCTCCGAGGAGAGCGTTCGCCATCGGATCAGATCCGGGATGGTGATGGGATCCTCCTTGAACTTACGGATGGTGAAGCTCGAGCCACGGGTGGTGACCTCTTTGCCCAGCGTCGCATTCAGACGCGACCCGTCAGGGAGGGTTGCATCGAGCACCGGATTGGCGATACTGATGTGCTCGCCGGAGCGCTGTGCCATCTGGATGACGAACGCCTCCAGCTCCTCGTCCGTTTCGAACACCACATTCGATTTGATCGAATTGTACTTCCGGTGATAAACGAACATGGGGACATCGGTCCCGTCGCAGCTCAGATCCTCCAGCTCGGTATCTTCCATAAATACGGTCAATTTCCCGTAGCCAAGAAAATTGCGATCCACATAATAGAACATCTTTTCCTTGGTCAGTTCGTCGATATCCAATGCGTAATCGAAGATGATCTCGTCCATGCTCTTGCGCAGCTTCTCGCGTAATCGCTCGATGGCGGCGAGATCGTCGCGCAGATAATCGAGCGTCTTCTTCATCGTCTCGACGATGAAATCCAATATCTCCCTGTCGCGGTCGTTCAATTGCGGCTCGATGACCTCGTAGATATATTCCTGGAGTTCTTTATCGAGGAGTACACGCGTATAGGAATAGGGTGGACGGATCTCGCGAAGCTCGACCTCCTCGAGGTTCGGGTCGGTGATCTCCGGTATCTCCGTCGGTTTCAGCTCCTTCGACTTCCGCACCGATTTCTTGATCTTACGCGTGCCGCGGCGAGAGAGGAACGAAAAAAGGCCAAAGCGTCGCTTCTTTTCACCTTCCTCCTCCTCCGCCAAAGTGTCCTCCTCCGCTTCCGGCAACATCTCCTCCGGGAGTTCAACCTCGTCCGCTTCGAGGCCCGGTTCGATATCGGTCAACGGCTCGAGCTGTGCAGCGTCGTCCGTTTCTTCCACACCCGGCCCGGTGGCAGAACCCATACCGATCTCTTCGTCCTCCTCATCGGTGGGAAGTGATCCACTGTCAGCCATCGTCGGATCGGATAGTGCATCCGCGTCCAACGGCTCGTACTCAACCTTGTCGGCCGCCATCGTGTCTTCCGTCATACTCGCATCGAACGGGTCGATCTCGGCGTCATCGACTAACGGTTCATCCTCAGTGTCGCTCTTTTCTTTCGAGCGACCGATCTTTAATCCTAATCCCATCAGTATGCCTCCGAAGGCATAAATTCCTGACTATGGTCTCGGTGGTGAGGGGGCGGTAAGTATGTGGAGAGGGAGAATGTGAACGGGAAAAGTGCTCTCACGGGACCGCTTATATAAGCGGATTAATACCTTCTACGGCTATATACGGCTTTCTATAATTATATC
>CAZSUE010000255.1:0-6889 GCA_964609045.1 uncultured archaeon
CACTTCACAATCCCAGCTCTTCCCGCACCGCGTCGTAGTTCTCCGCCACGCGGTCGTCCACCCGCGCAAAGAGGCTTTCGCCGTGCGCGTCGATGCCGACGGTGAGCGGTCCGAACTTCTCCGCGTCGATGACCCAGATCGCCTCCGGCACGCCCAGTTCGGGCCAGTGCACGCCGGTGACCGATCTCAGTCCCTTGGCTGCGATCACTGCGGCGCCGCCGGTATGCGCGAGGTAGACCGCGCCGAACTTTTTCATGGCCCCGACCACGCCCTGGTCCATCCCGCCCTTGCCGATGATGAACCGCACGCCGGTGCGCTCGATGAACGCCGGCTCCAGCTTATTCATCCGCGCACTGGTCGTGGGCCCGGCGGCGAGCATGCTCCAGACACCCTCGTCATTCTTGACCATGATCGGACCGCAGTGATAGATCGCACCACCGTTCAGGTCGATAGGGAGCTCTTCGCCCTTATCG
Organism: uncultured archaeon; assembly: GCA_964609045.1. Lineage (GTDB taxonomy): Archaea > Thermoplasmatota > Penumbrarchaeia > CAZSUE01 > CAZSUE01 > CAZSUE01. Next base: position 474 of record CAZSUE010000255.1, read on the forward strand.
AGCTCCTCCAGCGCGTGGATATGTACCTCGTCGCGACCGGTATAGACGATACCGTTCAGATAGATGATATCGCCCACATTAAGCGAGCGGATCGTTGCTTCGTCAACCGGGAGATCCAATGTATGTGTTGCCATATTCGATCCTCCTCCTTGATCATGCACCTTCATCCTTTGGGTACTCGACCCGACCGTCCGCATAGATCCGCGCGGTGGCCTGTCGCGCCGCCCAACACTGTATATTGAGCCCCACGGGGAGGCTCGCCGTATGGCAGTATGCGTATTCGATATTCACACCCAGGGCGGTGGTCTTCCCGCCGAGGCCCATGGGACCGATCCCGAGCTTGTTGACGGCGGTCAATAACTCCGCCTCCAGTGCTGCCAGCTCTTCGTCGGGATGGGAATGGTCGATGGGCCGAAGGAGCGCTTCTTTCGCCAGTTTCATTGCGTAGTCCGCCGTGCCACCGATGCCGATGCCGAGGATCACCGGCGGGCAGGGCTTGCCGCCGGCATATACCATGGAATCGAGCACGAACTCGATGATGCCCTCTTTCCCGTCTGAAGGAGTGAGCATTGCAAGCTGGCTCATGTTCTCTGAACCCGCGCCTTTGGGGAATACGGTCAGCTCGAGATAGTCCTTCTGCGCCGGCTCCTCGGTATAATGGATATTGACGATCGGAATCCGCTCGCCCGTGTTGTCGCCGGGGTTCTCACGTGAGAGCGGATGCACCGCGTTGGGCCGGAGCGGGACACTTTCCGTCGCCTCCTTTACCGCGGCGCGGACAGCCACCTCCAGCGGCGCGCCGAGGTTCTTGGTGAAATGCTGGTTCATCGTGGCGAACACGATGGGGAGCCCCGTATCCTGGCACATCGGCACCTCCGATTCGCCGGAGAGCGCGATATTGTCGAGGATCGTCTTCAACTGCATCTGCGGGACGGTATCGGTCTCCGCCTCGTAGCCCGCCTCTAATGCGCTTAGGATGTCGCTCGGCAGCTCGGTCATCGCGCGCTGAAAGAGCGCAACGAGCGTGGATCTCAAAGTTGCTTCCGTGATCATTCTTGCTCACTCCGTTCATTGCATTAGTTGAGTTAACAGGGTCGTTATTAGTTCATTCACTGGGTAAAAAACAGGTTCCGCCATGCGACTACGGCGCCGACATCTTAGCGATCGCCCCCACCATTTCAATATCCCCCTTGGATCTCTCATAAACTCCGCGAATCACCACGATCGTGTCGACGCTCGATCAGATAAGTTCAGATAAGTTCAGATAAGTTCAGATTCAATAAAAGACATCGATCTGGACCTGACAGACGACCGCACCTTCGCTACAGGCAAGTTCCAGTTTATAGGTCCCATAACTCTCGAAATGGTGCAGTTGGAACGATGCGCTTGTAGAATCGGTCAGTGACACGGCATAGCTCGAGCTATTGAGCTCTTCGCCGTATGCGCCGAGGAAGTCCACCTCCACCGTGCTCGTCTGGACGAGACCCCTCCCGTTGATAGTGAGGTTGACCCGGCAATAGAGCGCGTTTGGGTCGACCTCGAACTCGATGGTCTCAGCATCGAGCCCCGCCGGTTCCAGCGTCGAGAGGAGAATGCTTTGCCTCCCCACATTGGTGTTGTTGCCCGCGATGCTGAGGTTCATGAGCGAGGTCGATTTCCGTCCACCGTCGTCGGTCACCGTCAATTTGACGATATAGCTTCCCGGGCGACTATAGGAATGATTCACCGTCATATTGTTCGCGGTCAGCCCATCACCGAATTCCCAGAGATAATTGGTGATCCGTCCGTCGGGGTCGCTGGAGCGTGACGCGTCGAGCGTGATATTCTCGTCGATCCGCAGCGTTTCCCCCTCACTCGAGATCACCGCTGTCGGCGGCAGGTTGACCTGTGCCGGTCTCTCGTACGGCTCGAGTCCGCCTTCGCCCTCTTCCATCGCACCGAGCAGCCAGACGCCCACACCCGTGAACGCAACAACGATCGCGACACCGATGATCAACGCCTTCATGGAGAGCGCGCGCTCCTTTTCCCCCGCCGCTTTCAACCGTCTCCCCTTCGAGAATTTCGAAAAAAGGACCAGCCCGACGATCACATAGATCACCACGAGCGCGATGATGATACCCAATGTGGTGAGGAAGAACGAGCCGATCTGCCGGAAGATCGAGTCATCCGTTCCCTCAGGTAACGATTCGTGGACGGCGAACCTATAGCTATTCTCCTCGTCGTAACTACCGCTGACCATATTGATGCCGATATGGTAGGTGCCGGTGCGACGATGTTTGGCGGGGAGGTTGTAGATTGCCCTCACTCCCGGATCGACCTTCTCGAGGTGCATGGGGATATCGTCTTGTGCAGCATAGATATAGAGATAGAACGAGGTATCGTGCCCCCTCTCCACTTCGAGCGAGATATTGTATTCGCCCTCACGAAGGATATCGATGGCATAATAATCGCTCGTATCGTCGTCGGCGAGGTAACCCGTGAGCTCCTCACCGTAGGGGATGCTCGCCGCTACGGCCAAGGTATCGCCCGCATCGCCGCCGGTACCCGCATCGTCCTGTTCTTCAATGGTCACCTCGATATCGTAGCTATTGGCATACTGGGTAAACTCCGACGCGCCGGTGACGCGGATGTACCATCCCCCAGCCGTCGCGTCGCTGACCGTATGCTCGTACCGGCCGCTACTACCCGCCAAGACGCGTTGGGTTCGCACCGGGTCACGGTCCGCATTATAGATGTGAAGGTATAACGGGTCGGGCTCGGCACTGCCAACGGTCAGTTCCACCGCGAGCGTCTCGCCGCCCTGCAATGTGGTCTGGTAATAATCGTCGGCATCGTCGCTACTGATCGTGCCGGCGGTGGATCCCTCCCCGAGCGTCTCGGCGGATGAGAACGAGTCGTTCGGCTCCGTTTCGGCGCAAACGCCGCCAGTGAGGAGGAAAAGGGTGGGAACAATGATGGCGATCGAGATCAAGAACGGGAAAAGAATCGAGAGAACGGTCCGATGGGTCTGCCTCCAGCTCATACTTCACCCTCTGCGGGTTTGAGTGCCCCCGGATATGGAAACGGTGAGAACACGCCCGGTACGCACCAGGAATCGCAACAATTGGCGCTACCTAACATTATTTGAGTCTATTTATAGTTTTGGTGGTTGGTCAATTGGGGCCTACAGCGCGCGTGGCGCACGGGGCGAGGTGCGGAGAGCGTGCATTCATTGAGCGTGCATGCGCATGAAGAACGAGGGACGAGGAACGAGAAACGAAGAGTCGAATTGTAAGGAAGGATGTGACGAAAGTTTCCTCGCGCCCGCATCGCGAACGCACGCACGCACGGAAAACGGCCAGCGCACTGTGTGGCAGCGGTCCTCCTCCTCCGTTCCTAACCCCAAGTGCCCTCAACTCATTGGCGGGTGGGGGCGGCACCGATCTCGAACCCTTGATCCTCAACCTTCAGTCCCTGTTCCAGTCCCAGTCCCAGTTCCAGTTCCCTTCCCTAATCGACGAAGACCATCCCATAGAGCACATGTTCGGAAAGATCGATGCTGACCAATCTATCGACCTCGATCCCGATAGCGTCCACCGAGGGGCGGACCAGCGTCGGTTGCGTGCAGGGACCGCCACTCACACATGCGCAATCCTCACAGAGACTGCAGCTCCCGGGAAAGAGCGCGAGTGCGTACATGTTCTCAGAGAAGAGTTCCGCCTCCTTCGCCAATAGATAACGGAGGACCTCGCGCTTCTCGGCGTCGAAGGTGGCCGCCTTCTCCAACTGGAACTTGACGAGCAGTACGCGCTCGAATCGCTTTGCCCACGCCGCCGCTTCGCGCCAGTGCGGTGCTTTTGGCGGACACGAGGGCCGGAGACCGTATTCCGGACAATAGCGACATTTCCAGACCGGTCGCGGGCTGACCGTGACGGTCGTCGCGTCGATCGTGCGTTCAAAAAGGATGTGCATATGATCGGCTTCCAATACGGGCGGATCGTGTATTTATTTATTGGACCAATCAATCAACCATTCAATCGATTATTAGATAGAAGGAGAACGTAGTGAGATGCGGCAACAGGCCGGCTTCTTCGGTCCTCTACCATTCGACCGCCCCTTAACTTAATGGGGGCTGACCGAGACATGCGGCGCGGCGTAACTACTATATCACCTTTACCCAGAAGGCACAAATACTAGAACAGAGAGCACCGCAATGGACTAAATAAGTTGCCGGTCTGCGCCCGTCACCCATTAGCGCTTACCCATCATCTATTTGCCTGGGACCTCTTATCGGTCGTTCTCATCCAATTACTCCAACTCCCCCTCACCATTGACGATAGAACCTCTACCCTACCCTACCCTTCACCCTTAGCTCTTAACTCCTCACCCTCCCCCCTCACCTCCCTGAGCTTCCGCCATTGCGCGCGCAGCCAGCGTTCGAACGAGAACTCGCGCCGGAGGAACCGGCGGATCAGGCCCGCTGCGACGATGAGGAGGAGGAAATAAAAGAGCGTCATCACCGTGCCGTGGATCGAGCCGAGCTCGAGGCTCTCTCCAAGCTTCGCCTCGCCTAACCGAATGAGGATCGCGGGAAGGTTGAAGATGACGGCGACGAGTACTCCGAGTACGGCGAGATAGATGGTGAAGGTAAAGAGGTACCGATTGAGGAGGCTATTGAACGCCTCGGCATGGATCGGGAAGCGATCGGACGGTACGAGATCTTGCGAGAGTGCATGAAAGCGTGAAACGCTGTGCCCAAGCTCGATATAGCCGAATAGGAGCAATGCAAAGATAACCAATGGAGGCAGCTCCGATAGCGGGTTGTTCGTGGCGAACGCAACGAGGAGGATGAAGAACGCCGCCACCGCGGTGAAGCTGAACTTTCGCGACCAGAGCCCGTACACGCCAAAGATCATCGGTGCGCTATAGATCGCGAGGAGAAGGATCGACCCGACATCGATCGCCGTATTGATGAACGCCGTGGCCACAAGCGCGGTATCGACGATGAGCGCCGCGATCGGGCGGGCGAAGAGGTAGACGACCACCACGACGATGGACCAGCGTTTGATCCGTTTGCGGGTCGAGGCCGCCACCAACGGGAGCGTATAGAGCCCGAACCCGATGAGGAGCCCGATGAGGAGCGCGCCGGCGGGTGGGATCGCACCCACATAGCGCGACACCGGCGGCGTATGCTGCAGCACATGGACGAACTCGGCATTGAGCGAATAGTTCATCATGAACACGATCGCCAATATGACGGTGCCGATAAGCTGCATGAACGGGAACTTGAGATTGTAGCGGATGATCATCTCGCTCTGCGAGCGCGTGGAGGGTGCATCACCTTCCGTTCGCCCGGACGGTTGTGGTCGGGGTTGTGGTTGCGTTTGTGGTTGCGGTTGCGGTTGCGGTGCCACCGTCTGCGCTGCAGTACGATCTCCATCTTCGTCTACCACTAGCTCGCCACCTCCTTCACGATGGCGCCCAGCGGGAGGTCGGGTGTCCAGTCGACGATGGGAACGCCGTGCGCGCGGAGATCGTCGATGAAATTCGAGCGCTCCAGTGCGATCAATTGATATTTCGGCGGCGGGAACCGTGCCGCAGCGCGCTCCAGCTCGATCGAGGAGGGGCAGATGATGCTGAGCCGATACGCACCCGCGAGGAGGAAATCCACCGTATTGCGAATGCTGGGGTCGTGCTCGAGGTTCGAGATGAGGATCACAGGCGAGCGCGGGGTGAGATAGGGCTGGATCTGTTTGATCACATCGCCAAACTGCTTCGAGCCACGCGAATAGGTGCCGGTGAGCGTGCTGAGGAAGAGTTCGTACTGACCGTGGTCGCTGGTGGGGCGCAGTACCTCGATCGTCTCGCCGTAGGTGATGAGCGTCACGCGGTTGGCGCGGCGCACCAGCCGGTCCGCGATGGCGAGCGCGGCCTTGATACTGCGCTCCAGCGCATTATCCAGCGGCGTGCCCGCATCGCTCCCCGCCCGTGCGTCGACGATGATGAACGCGTTAGAGATATCCTCCGTTTCCTTCTGGTTCACCATCAACCGGCGGCGCCGCGCGGAGACCTTCCAATTGATCATCTTGAACGCGTCGCTCGGTTCGTATTCGCGGATATGATGGAATTCGGTACCGTAGCCGGGTTGGCGTAGTGCGTAGGTCCCGAGGTGGACCTTATGCAGCCGCGAGCTGAGCCGTGGGTCCGTCGCGCTGTCCACCCGTGGATAGACGGTGAGATGTGTACGCGTGTGCACCGTTTTCGTCACGGCGAAGAACCCGAAATAGTCGAACGAGCGTACCTTCGTGGGCCCGAGGAGGTAGTAGCCCCGTAGCGGGCATTCGATGATATAGCTAAACTGGACCGGCTTGTGAGGCCGGGCGGGGAGCACCAACCGGTCCGTCCCTTCGGCCACCCGTATCTCCCCGGGGAGCCGA
>CAZSUE010000256.1:0-6878 GCA_964609045.1 uncultured archaeon
GGCTCACCGTCGGCGGCGAGGCATGGGGCATGGAAGGTGTTTCGGTCATCCTCGGATGGGTGCTCGCCCGCGAGTCGGCGGAGGACGCCGAAACGCACCTTGGAAGCACCCTCCCGCTCATGAACGAGTCCACCGTAGACCCGGTGGCACCGCAGCCCAACGGCACGCTCGAATATCTCCTCCGGCTCCCGCCACACACGGCCGATACCGTCCCACTCGTCGTGCGCGTGGATTATCCCTCGGGCGATTACGAGATTTCCGTCACCGCCACCGTCGAACGCCCCACCATCGATAACGATGACGAGACCGCACTCACCACCAACGAATTGGTCGACACGGTGCGCACGGTCACCACCATCATCGAGGAGCACCAGTACGGCGTCGCGCTGAGCTGCGATGACAACCATCACTATGTCCTCCCCGAGCAGCAGACGGCATACACCGTCTCAGTGCGCAACACCGGCAATGTGGAGGAGACGATCCTCCTCGAGCTCGGTGGGAGCGCCTACGGCCTCGAGGGCGTTTCCGCATGGTTCGGCCCGACCACGATCCGTTACCCACTCTTCTACCCCGACATCATCGTCAACGCCTCCGCAGCGTTCGTCGACCCCTCACAACTGAACGCAACCAACGCCCGAGCGGTGTTCGCCGACGGCGTCGAAGTGTACCGGCCACAGACGCTCAGGATCACACTCCCGCGCGGAGCGGTAGCGCATATCTCCACCATCGTGAAGGTCTGGTACAGCAGCGGCGATTACGAGATCAATATCACCGGCACGGTATTACCCCAGCATACCGACGAGAATATCATCGCCACCGGTGTCTCCGATACGGTTCGCACCCTGACCTCGGTCCTTTCCGAACCGCCGCAGTACGGCGTGAGGGTGCGCTGCGGCGAGCCGGTGGCGTTCATCGAGCAATCCGGCACGGCGAAGTACGCCGTCGAGGTGACGAACACCGGCGACATCGCCGAGTTCATCCATCTCACCCTCAACGGGCCGCACTGGGGCATCCGCGGTGTCTCGGCGCGATACCTCCCCATCAACCTCGTATCGACCGATAGCGCCGCGTTCTATGCGCCGGAGCTTGCGAACGAGACCGATGCACTCTCGTCCCCGACACGCAACGGCGTCCCCGAACTGCGGCTGCATCTCCGACCCGGCCAGACCGTCATCGTACCGCTCCTCGTCACCGTCTATCTCGAGCCAGATGTCTATATGATCGACGCCGTCGGAACAGTACTCCTCCCCTATACCGATAGCGACGACACCACCTCGCGACCACTCGTCCGGGACAAGACCCGAACCTACACGGTGGTGCGCCCAGAGCCACAATACGGCGTCGAACTGCGCTGTGACGACAACCGCCATTATATCGCGCCGCCGGGGACGACGATGTACGATGTGGAAGTGGCAAACACCGGTACGGTCACCGAACGCATCGTGCTCTCGCTCGGTGGACCGGCGTACGGACTCCCCAGTGTCTGGGCGCGGTTCGGTGCGTTCCCCGTCGACGACCCATCGCTCTATCCCGTCGATCACATCGATACCGAGAACAGTACGATGTCGCTTACGGACAACGCTGTGGTCGAATCACCCTGGGTGAGCGCGGTTGCGGCGAACACCGATGACGCCACCACCGCGAGTTCCTTTTACCCCGCCCTCCAGCCCGACGGCACGATCCAGCTTGTCGAATCGATCGTCGTCACGCTCCCACCCGGTGGGTCGATCACCGTCCCGCTCATCGTCAGCGTCAGCTACCGCAGCGGGACCTACGAGATCGATATGATCGGGCGCGTCCTCCGCCCCGTGCCAGTGCCGCTCGAAGCGGTGGGTGAAGCCACCGCCGCGCTCAGCGAGTCGACCCGCGCCTATGTCGATTCCGACGACACCTCCTCGGTGCGCACCTATACCGTCCTGGTCCAACAACCGGAGTACGGTGTGGACCTCGATTGCGAGGACAACGAGCATCGGGTGCTTCCGGACCAGCGGACCTACTACCGCGTCATGGTCGAGAATACGGGTACGGTGGAAGAGCGGATCCGGCTCACGCTCGGCGGCAGTGCATACGGCCTCGAGGGTGTGACGGCACAGTTCGTCCACCCCACCGTGAACGCTCTCCCCGATGCCACCACACTGGGCATGGTGAGCGACACAGATAACACTGATACGAACGATCGGGCGGTCCAATTGGAGGACGCCGACCCCGCGCTCTACCCGCTTATCGACCCCGGCCAGCTCGTCATGCGGTTGCAACCGGGTGAGGCGAGACCCGCCGTCGTCATGGTTCGTATCTTCTATAGTGCGGGCAGCTTCGAGATCAATGTCACCGGTCGTATCATGCGGCCCACGGGAAGCGACCGGATCGAGACCCAGTACGCCGATACGGTACGCACCGTCACGCATGTGATCGAGACGCCGGTCTACGGCGTGGACCTCGAGCCCGAAGAAAGCGCCACGGCGATCCCGCAAGAGGGCACTGCGATCTACCACCTCAAGCTCCGCAATACGGGCAATGTGGCGGAGACCGTCCTCGTGCGGCTCGGCGGACGTGCATTCGGGATGAAAGGCGTCTGGGCACGGTTCCCCCTCATCACCGACCCCATCAGCACTGACGACGGCGCCTCCGTTGGTACCTTCGAGTCGTTGCTCGACGCCGACAACGCACTACCGACCCACGGCGCCACCGAGCTGAAGCTCCATCTCGGGCCCGGAAGGGGTGTACGGCTGGCGCTCCTCGTCACCGTCTATTACACCTCCGGCAGCTACGAGATCAACGCCACCGCCAGCGTGATCACCGCAGACGGTGTCAGCGACCGTCCGATCAGCGATACGGTCCGAACGGTCACCACCGTGCGCGAACCGGTCTACGGCGTCGATCTCGAGTGCCCCGATCCGTACCATACGATCCATCAGGGAGAGACGACGATGTACCCCATCGCCGTGCGCAATACGGGCAATGTCGCCGAGATCGTCGAGCTTCAGATCGGCGGGCGCGCATGGGGCCTCGAGGGCGTCAGCGCATGGTTCGGTGCATTCCAACTGGACCGCGACGCGGCCCTTTACCCCGCACCCGCCACCGACCTCTCCACCGATGACGATGACGCGGTCTATCATTACAATGGTACGGCCTATCCGCTCTATCGCGATCGGATCCGGTTCTATCTCTCACCGGGCGAGGCGGTGAAGGTGCCGCTCTTCGTCCGTATCAGCTACGACCGCGGCGAGTTCGAGATCAATGTGACCGGCCGGGTGCAGAAACCGGTGATCATCGGCGACGCCGAGCCCATAGTCAACGCCACCCCTCTCACCGATCATTACCCGTACACCGCCGCGCGGATCGACTACGAGCCGACTGCCGATACGGACCTCGACGATAGCGATCCCACACCACCGCAGCTGGCTGATACGGTCTCGACCATCACCACGGTGCTCCCCGACCCGGTCCTCGGCGTCGACCTCCAATGCGACGAACCGGTGCATTATGTCAGCCAGGGACAATGGACGCGCTATCGGTTCATCGTGACCAACACCGGTAACGTGCAGGAAGAGATCGCGTTGACGCTCGGCGGGCGCGATCACGGCACGCCTGGCGTGCGCGCCGGCATCGCGATCCCTGTCGTTGGTGCCGACGACGCTACCGACACCGATGCCAGCACCGATGCCAGCACCGATGCCAGCACCGGCGAGCTCGTCACGCCCACCGCGCGGTTCGATACCGACGCGATCGTGAGCGCCACGAACCTCTCCGATGCCACGGCGTTCCTCAGCCCGCGGGTGGTCGTCACGCTCCAACCCGCCCAGCGACTCGAGGCGTTCCTCTTCGTCTATCTCGATCGCCCGGCGGGGACATACGAGATCAACGTGACCGGCACCATACTGCGACCCAGCCTCAGCGACGCGGACACGATCTCCGATACGATCAGCACCCGTACGACCATTATCCAGACGGTCGAATACGGCGTCGAGCTGAGCTGCGAGGACAACCACCACCATATCGCGCCGTACTTTGCCACACGCTATCCGATCCATGTGCGCAATACCGGTAATGTGGCCGAGGCGATCCGGTTCTCGCTCCTCTTCCCCATCGACGCGGCCGACCCCTCCAACGAGGTCGCACCCCCGCAGCGCCCGCGTGCGCAGCTCAGTACCGACATGGTATGGCTGGAACCGGGTACGGGGACGGACATCTACCTCTCGGTCTATGCCGACGGCGCCACCGGCGATTTCCTCGTCGCAGTAAAAGGGACCGTGGTCACCCCTTGGCTCGAGGCGAGCGCGTCGGATTCGCCTGACCCCGCGCTCGAGGTCTCGGATAGCGTCATCACCATCACCACGGTGGTGGCCGATCCGAACTTCCACATCGATCTTGCGTGTGAGGACAATGCACATGCGGTCAGACCCGGCGTGCCCACGGTCTACACCGTCACCGTCGAGAACCGAGGCAATGTGGAGGCGCCGATATTGATGTACCTCTGGGGCCGCGACTTCGGTCTCGAGGGCGTCGACGCGCGGTTCGGCCACTTCGTCCACCCCGTCCCGCCGTTCTCGCTGGCTGCCGCCGAGGGCGCTGGCACACGCGAGGAGGAGGACGACATCATCCTCCTCTATCCCGAGTACAACCCGCTGACCAGCATCGATAGTGGATACGCACCGATCATCGAGCGTTACGACCCCGACGCACCGTCGAACCAGCAACTCCGACTCACTCTTGCACCAGGTGCAAGCAGACAGGTACCGCTCATCGTCACCGTTGCGTACGAGAGCGGCGCCTATGTCGTCAACGCCACCTCTCTCGTGCTCTTCCCGCCGATCATTGCGGCGGGCAGTACCGAGCAGTCCACGGCGCTTTCCGCAATGGGACTGCTGGACGAGAGCGCGGAGCCTGATCCCACGGTCCTCCCGCAGCTGCGCGATTCGGTCTCCACCACCACGCGTATCATCGAGGAGGTCGAGTTCGGGGTGGACCTCCACTGCGAAAAGAACCGGCGGACCATTCGTGCGGGCGGGACGGCGTATTACATCGTCTGGCTCGAGAACACCGGGAACATCGGCGACAAGTACCATGTCACGCTCGACGGGCAGATCGTCCTCCCCGGCGTCGACGCGGGCGTCTATATCCTCCCCATCATCGATCCGGAGACCGGCGCGGCGCTCCACAATATCTCGATGTACCGTGACGATGACGACGCCGCGCCGACCTACCTCTTCGAGACGAACCGTTCACTGGCCAGCGAGTTCGGGATCATGTCGCAAGGGGGCATGATGGGACTCGCCGCCCCCAACGCGAACGGGAACGGGAACGCGTCCGACGAACACGGGACCATCGTCACCGACCCCACGGGCGGCGTCGTGATGATCCCGTCGAACCTCTCCGCGGTGGCACCACAGCTCCCCTGGGCGCCGGTGCCGCCCTCGCCGGAGCTCAACTGCTACCTCGAGCCCGGTCAGCGCGTCCCGCTCCTCGTCTGGGCGAAGGTGGACTATCCCAACGGCGAGTACGAGGTCCGGTGCAACGCGCGATCCATGGGCGACCCCAACGAGACCGATTCGGTCTCCACCTATACGACCATCGCGCAGCCGCACTACGAGATCGATCTCGACTGCCGCGACAACCACCATGTCACCACCTCGCCGGGTGCGACGCGGTATCGGGTGCGGGTAACGAACCTCGGGACGGTCACCGACACGATCCGCCTTTCGGCATCACCCGGTGCCCCCTCCCGTGAAACGGACGCACGCCCCGCCCCCTACGGTAGGGTATGGCCCGAGATCGTCACGCTGGAGCCCGGTGAGGGGACGATGGTGACGCTCTTTGTGACCGTGCCGGAGGAGGTCTCCGCCGGCTATTACGATGTGGTCGCGAGCGGTCGTTCCGTGCACGATGTGGACGCGAACGACCGCGTCGTCACCATCACGCATGTGCTCGAGGAATCGATCCAAGATGCCATCGGGAATGGGCGGATCATCTCCGCCGGGCAGGTCAACGACGGCGATTTCTATGCAGAGAATTATCAAGCGGGGGTCAATCTCTCCTACCGCCGCCTCGGTGACAACGCCCACGAGTTCACCGTCGACGCCTCGTTCGACGAGGGGAAGGTCGTGATCCTCACCATCGACAACGACACCTTCAGTGCCTCGATCGACGAGATCGTCGTCAAGCTCGACGGCGAGCCGCTCACCCTCGCGTCCACCCAGGAGGTGCTCGACGCGGACGGCGACAAAGGGCTCTATGTCCTCACCCTGGGCACCAACGGTCTCGAAGCGCTCGTCTATATCCCGCACTTCTCCACGCACCGGATCACGCTGGAGCACGCTGCCGGCGAGGAGGGCGACGATGATGATGATGACGGTCGACCGGGCTGGGATCTCTGGACCATCATCCTCATTCTCCTCGGTTCAGTGGTCGTCGTGCTGGTGATCGGGAACATCTACGCCGCACGGCGCCGGCAGCAGTATCGCGCGCTCCACGAATTCCAGCTCGATTCGACGCTCGGACCAGAGAGTGACGATGCGGGCAAGTTCGGTGAGGCGCCCGAGGATAATTGGGACGAGTTCATCGATCGGTAACTGCAGGGCCGTTCTCTATGTTCGGTATGAGTATGGCGGGGTCGGCGCGTCGGTTCTTGCCGACGCGCCCCCTCATGTGCTCCTCGTGTGCTGTAGCCGCTCATCGAATCAAAACGCGCCCATCCCTCCCGGTGCTGGCCATTTTCAACACCGACGCGCCACGTTCCGCTTCGCTCCACGGCAGCGCCCCCGGACAGGTGTGTCCGGGGGGAACTCCGAGAAGGGGAAAGAGGCGCGGAGCTGATGGGCGGGATAGTGCGCCTTTGCAGCAGGTTGGGTTCTCACATTGCATGGCCAAAGCGCAGGTCT
>CAZSUE010000257.1:0-6877 GCA_964609045.1 uncultured archaeon
GGTGGGCGTTTCTTCCGGGATGGAGATACGCACGGAGTAGACGCCGTCGGCTTCGGTCTCGTCCGCATCGAGCCCGTCGTCGAACATATAGACGGAGGAGCCGTCGATCTGCGCGAGATCGGCCTCCACGCCTACGAGATCGTCGAGCCCGTCGGGGTCCTCGGCCTTCACCGTGATCGTGATCGTATCGGAGCCGTCGTTGGAAACGGTGGTGGGGTAGACACTGGGCCGCGAGAGCGTGGGCGGGAGGTTGTCCGCCTTCACGATGAGCGTCACCGTCGCGGTATCCTGGTGCTGCTGGGAATCGGTGACGATGATCGGGATCTGGTAGGTGCCAGGTGCACTCGAGGTGGCGAATGTGAGCGTATAGGTGCCGTCATCGGCGACATCGTCGCCATGATTCCCGTCGTCGTACATATCCTCGAGCACACCGTCGATCACACCCAAGTTGATCTTGACCGAGGCGAGGTCCGCCGCGCCGTCCGGGTCGGAGACGGTGGCGGTCACCGTGGTGCGGGTGCGACCATCGTTCGGTATCTCCTGCGGATCGATGGTGGTCCCGTCGATCACCGGCGGGTCGTTGATGTCGGGCGTAAAATCGTATTGCGTGAGCTCCCAGACGATGTCGCTATATGAGAACGAACCGGTATGGTAGTTCGACCAATGCTCTTTTACCGCATTGCCCACATCGTGAGCGTACCAGTATTCACCGTTGCATGTGGAGGAATCGTCGCCGTTTGTGCCGGTCCACGCGAGGTGGTTGGCGGTATAGGTGGTTCCCTGGACGGTGATGTCGCCAAGCGAGGTGGCGCTGTTGTCGTCGTAGGTGAAGGTCGACTGGCCGGAAAGAGGCTCGTTGTTGAAGGTGCCCGAAACCGAGGTCGTCTTCGTCGAATCGATGGTCCAGCTATCGCCCTCTTCGAACGGGAAGGCGAAGAAATCCATCATCGGCGAATAGGTGGTGCTCTCTTCAATAGTGCCAGTGATATCCTCACCGGCGATATCGGGGATGTCGACGACGATATCGGTGGTCTGGGACTCCTTGACGAAAAGGACACCGTCCGTTGCCACATAGCGATCGCCGCTGATCGTGCCGGTATAGGGCACCTGAAGTGGAATGCCGCTGTATTCGAAATCGAGGTTGCCGTTGATGTTACCCGCAAACTCCAGATGATAGCACTCTTCGCCCCCCTCGATGCTCGTGCCCACCATAGTATAGGTCATATCCCCGTTCATCGTACCGGTATACTCGGTCCCGTCGTTGGTGAATGCGACCTGCCCGTCGGAGGCGTGGTAGGTCCAATAATCGTTCGCGCGCCACTCGGGTTCGTTCTCGGGGTCGGCCGCAGTCGTCTGGATACTGAAGAGCGGGACGAGCGAGATGAGGAAAAGGAGGATAATGATGAATGTCAGCGTTATGTTTTTCATTAGATCACCAACCGCGCGACGAGCGTTGCCAGCTATAAATATCAGTTTAAAAATTAATACCTATGTGCTATTTGAAGCTTTGGTGCTTGGTACTTGGTAGTGGTGGCGATGTGAGGATAGACGACCGACCCACCCTGCGAAAGGTTCAAAACCACGATCCTAATTGGGGGTAGGTCCCGATCGGCTCTTTTAGGGATGGGTCAGTGGGTGAAGTGGGTGAAGTGGGTGAAGTGGGTGAAGTGGAGATCGATCGAGATGGACGACGAGTGGGCAAGTGGACGGAAGGTGAGCGTGAATGGATGTGAGGATGCGCGTGGGGATGCGCGTGCAAATACGAGCCGGTGCCAACACCGGCGTGAGCGGGATAGTATTCTGGTCCGGCCCGAGCAAGTCTGGTCCGGGGCGACGTATCGGCGTGAGGACGAGCGCGGGTGCGGTGCTCTGGTGTCACGAAAAGGATGTGGAGGTCATCGCCACGGAGGATACCCAGTCCGAAATAACGGGCCCAGACCAGACCGAAACGGTGGTACTCGAACTGCATACGCCGAAGATCCATAAGCTATGGACCGCGATCCTCGAGGCTACGACGCTCATCACCCATACCGCCCGACCCGGGAAGAATGGGCGCACCTATACGAAGGGCCATACGGACGGCGACGTTGCAACGCGCGCACTCGAGAAGGCGATACGACGGAAGTATCGTGATGGTTACTTCCCGCTCGACGGTCCACTCCCGCTGCCACCGCCTTTCGACCTCGACGAGGCCGCCGTGCCCCGCGATAGTACCATCCGCCGGCTCACCGTACCGAAAACCGCCGACGGCACGATCCCGCGATTACAAAACCGCGTCCCGCCACAGCTCCAGCAGTATCAAGCCGAATATGGCTATAGCTACTCCGACGGGCCGGGGCGCTCGAACCTCTGGTACAAACCGACGAACGACGGCGACACGGTCCAGCTCTATCTCGGGAAACGACATTTCATCACTCCAGTGGAACCGAACATGGTCGGGGACAAGTACCGCGATCTCCCGTTCATCGTCGGTCATTACCCACCGCGACCGGACGGCGAGGCCCTCCTCGTCGCCTATCAAAGCGCCCTCTACGAACTCGATATCGAGACCGGCCATGCAACGAAGCTCGTCAGCTTCGAGTCAGTCGCCGACCTACGCAGCGCACAGCCGTTCCTTTATGCCACATCGGGCTCAACGGTCTATTACCACGATACAAGCACCGTTTTCGCACATCACATCGGATCACAAGAGGCCGAAGGCATCATTACCGTCGAAACCGAGCCGATCCTCGACCTCGCGCTCCTCGCCGACGGTGCCATCGCCGTGCTCCAACCGTCCCAGCTCTCGGTCCATCGCCCCGACGAGGGCGGGAAATGGACCCAAACCCATGCTATGGCATGCAACCAAGCCGCACGAGTGAGCACACTTATGACCGGGCGGGTCCTGTTCGTGCTCTCCGCGAGCTGGTCCACGGAGCGACCTACCGCGATCCTCGCATACGACGAGACCGCCGGCACCTTTTTCGAGATGGCGGTCTCGGCGAAACGGTACCGAGAGGCGTTCGCGTACCGGAACCGTCACTGGATCATCGAGGCCGCACCGGGCGGCGATATCGATTGGGAACTCCACCAACTGTTCAACCTTGACGCGTGTTACCGGATAGCTGTCGAAGAAAAGGAGCCACTGGCCGCCGACGCCGTCATCGACCTTCCCAACCTCCACGATATCATCGCAAAGCTCGCCTACGATGACGATGAGACCGATATAGCGGCACTGGCGTCCGTCGTCGAACGGCTGCCGCAGACGCTCGAGCACCGCCAGTACCGCATGAGCCATATCGGCGCAATCGCCTCAGCGAGCCAGACGCCGCTCCATTATTGCTGTTGTCGGAACGATCTCGAGGTCCTTCACTATCTCATCGACGCGGGCGCCGATATCGACGCCGTCACATCGCGCGGGGAGACCGCGCTCGAACTGGCGATCCGCTACGGCCACGCCGATATGCCCCAGATCCTCCTCGAAGCATGTGCCACGGTCCTCCTCCCGGCCGAGGCCGAGGTCGACGGTGAGACCGTACAGACCCATCCACCACTGGTCGCCGCCGCCGCCACCGGAAAATGGGACCTCGTCATGCACATGCTCGACGCGGGCGCCCCTATCGACGCGAGCGACCCCGACGGGAATACCCCGCTCACCGCCGCGCTGGAAGGTGAGTACTGGGACCTCGCAGATGAACTCGTCGCGCGCGGTGCGAGCGTCGACGCCAACGGCGCAAGATCGCCGCTCCTCGCCGGGCTGAAGAACGATGCGTTCGTCCGGTCGATCCTCGACCGCACGACGGATGTCGGGGGCGACCCGGGAAGCGAAGCGCTTCTCATCGCGCTCGGGAAAAAATACGGTCCGGCGCCACGCCCCGATCTCGCGCATGCGCTCCTCGACGCCGGCGCGAAACCGTCGTCACCGGCAGCCCTCGCCCAAGCCTGCCGGCTCAACGACGCGACGCTGATCGAACGGCTCCTCGCACTTGGTGCCGATCCCAACGGGCCGGACCCGGAGAACGGCGCGCTGCCATTGGGGATCCTCCTGTGCCATCCCGAGCCGGACATGGCAGCGCTCGACGCGCTCCTCGACGCGAGTGCGGATGTGAACGGCTACGACCGACGACCGATCCGGCCGCTTCGGTACGCCATCGCCAATAATACCACGCCCGATATAGTGAGAACGTTGATCGAGCATGGCGCCGGGACGACCCGTGGCGAATCGGGGTGGGGACCGATCCACGAAGCGGCCTGGGCGGGCAAGATCGACATGATCGAGCTGCTCATCCGCAACGGTGCGCCCGTCGACGAGTTCACCGCCGATGGTGCGACCCCGGTGGTAGTGGCGGCAGAGAACGGGCAGACCGACGCGGTCCAAGTTCTCCTCGATGCGGGCGCCGACCCCGACGCCACCGAGAGCGGGTGGACCGCGCTCATGGCCGCCGCGCGAAAGAACCACGTCGACATTGTGCAACGCCTCCTCGACGCCAACGCGGACGACACGCGCAAGGGCGCGCCCCCTGACGAACCACAGCGGACGACACGCCGCACCGCGCAAGAGCACGCGGAAGCGGCGGGTGCCGACGCCGTGGCAGCACTCCTCGGTCGCACCAGCGGTCAGCGATACGCGTCGCTGCATAAGGCGGTAAACGCGGACGACCTCGACGCGGCAGCGAGAATGCTCGCTGCGGGGGCTGATCCGAACATATGTGCGGACCGGTTGAAGCTGCCGGTGCTCCACGCCGCCAGGAGCCTCGCCATGGTCGAACGGCTCGTCGGAGCCGGTGCCGATGTCGATGCGGCGGATTGTAACGGCGAGACCGCGCTCATGAAATTCGCGCGGCGTGTACACGACGACGCGCTGGCGATGGTGGGGTACCTCCTCGATCACGGCGCCGATTTTCGCGTGCAGGTGCAGTCCTATCGTACCGCGCTCCATGCCGCTGTGGCATCCGGCGCCGTTGCCATCGCGAGGAGGCTGATCGAGGGGGGCGCGCCGATTAATACCAAGCACCGCGGACCGCTCCACGAGGCGGCCGCATACAACTATGCCGAGCTCTGCACACTTCTCCTCGATCACGGTGCCGATATCGAACAGTTCGACTACGGCCCCATCGCAGGTCGGCGTACACCGCTCCACGAGGCAGCGGACCGCGGGCACCTCGAGGTGGCACGTATCCTCCTCGAACACGGTGCCGACCCAGGTGCGCAGGACCCGACGGCGGCTGACGAGTACGACGAGCATTACTGGGCGTATGGTGGATACACCCCGATCCATTGTGCCGCGGAGAAGGGCCATTTCGAAGTGCTGAAGCTCCTATTGAGGCAGGATAGGAGCGGCGCGGTGCATCGCTCCATCGCACGGGGGCGATACACGGACGAGCTTGCGGAGGATCATCCCGAATGCCAGGCCCTCGTCCGCGCGGTGATGGACGGCCACTCGGTGGACGAGTACGACGCGATGCGTGCGGAGGAGGGGCGGGCGCGGGCCGAAGCGCTGGAAGCAGCCACCGCGGCGAACGATCTCTATCTCGAACGGATCGACGAATCGCCGATCCCGCACGGGACACGCTCGGCACCCGATGCGGTCACACTGGGCGTAAACGACTGGAGCCAGACCTCGCCGGCGGGATTCGCGTTCTGCCTCCTCTACCGGCGCGGGATGTATGAGGTCGCCATCGGTGACGAGGAGGGGCTCCACGAACTCGACCTCGATGAACCGCTGCGTGCGATGTCGTTTTCCTACGCGTTCAGCCCCGACGGGCGGAGACTGCTCGTCGCGGTGGAGCAGCGGCTGGTACACATCGACATGAGCAGGCGCGACAGCGCCGTGTTATTGGACGCGCCGTCGAAGATCGAGAAATGTGGGTTCACGGAGTCGGGGATCTATCACCTCGTCGGAACGACGCTTTCCCATGCTACGCTCACTCCCATGGGGCTCGAAACGATCTGGGAGCTGGATCTCGCTTCGGGAAGCGATCGTGAACTCACGATCGACGATATCGACCCCACCGGTGGACCGGTGATCGTCATCACCTACGAGCAACGGCCGAGGAGCAAGATCTTCGCGATCATCGACGAAAACGGTCTCGCCTATCATTCACTCCTCGAAAACAGCGGCATCGTTCAAGTATGGTATTATCGCGCGGCCGATAAAGAGAGCGAGCAGAGCGAGCAGAGCGAGCAGAGCGACCGCGAGCGCGATGGAACCAGCGTGTTTGCACGCACGAGCTGGTCAGACCTCGACGCGGCCTATTATCGTATCCACAATGTCGGTGCGATGCGTACGGCGGGTATGGCTGCGAGAAACGGAGGCGAAGGGGGAGCGGGAGTGGAAGCGAGCGAGGGGGCCGAAGTGCGGCGAGCGGCGGTAATGACACGCGAGAGGCTCGACGGGCTGCCGAAGACGCTGGTGGTGTGAGCGCGGTACGAAAAAAGAGCCAGATCTGGCCGCTGCCTATCAAATCTTTTTATACCCACGCACATATCCCGCCGCGTACCGAGGCGACGCGATGTACCATGTCTACCTCCTCCGCTGCGCGGACGATACGATATATACCGGTATCACGAACGACCTCGCGCGCCGACTCAAGCAGCACAACGCGGGTACCGCATCGAAATATACGCGCTCGCGGCGGCCGGTGCGGCTCATAGATAGCCGCGCTGCGGGCGATCGGAGCGCGGCGTTAAAACTCGAAGCCGCGATCAAAGCGCTCCCGCGGCGGAAGAAGATCGCTTTTCTCCGATCGGTCGATCCCGTCCCAAACGATCTTTCAGAGCGGACTGTAAATTGAATGAATGAATGAATGAATGATCCCTCCTGACGAAGCATACCATCACCTACACCTACACCTACACCTACACCTACACCTACACCTACACCTACACCTACACCTAC
>CAZSUE010000258.1:0-6854 GCA_964609045.1 uncultured archaeon
AGAATGATGCCAACTGTGTCTATGGATGGAGAGTTCTCTGGACCCATGGACACGGCCCGAAACCGATGGAACCGAATGGAATGCCGATACTGGGATCGATACTGATGCTGCTATTGGCGTCAATATGTATACATGTATATTGCATATGAGTGCGCGAAGGCGCTAATACTAATATTGATACTGATACCGGTATTGACAATGATGGTGGATCGTTATGGAGACTTCGATATCGAACCTCGACTTGAGCGCTGACGAACTCTACGCGCTCGTTGCGCGGGTGACCGATGCGATCATGGATCAGTACCGGGTCCCTGAGCGCTTCGGCACCACCATGCCAGATGAGGTGGCGGATAGGAACGAGCTGCTCGTGCTCGTGACACATTTCGAGGCGCATCTCGAGGCGTTGGCCGCGCTCCTCGCCGACCTCTGTCGTCCACGTGCACGGTTCGCGGCAACGGTTGTGGCGCCGGAAGCACTGGCAACGGATCTCGACTTCGATCTCGACCAGCGGTTCGGGTTCGCTCGTTCGCGCGAACCGCTTCCCGCGCTGGAGCACCTCACATCACATATGGATCGGTGGTCCGCTATCATTCTCGCCACACCATTATTGACGCATTTTGCGCAGCTCTGTGCGCTCGACGACAGTGCGGTGCTCCCGCGCACGCTCATTCGCGGCGTCATGCACGAGACCCCGGTCTTGCTCGTCCGCGATATGTTGATAC
Organism: uncultured archaeon; assembly: GCA_964609045.1. GTDB lineage: Archaea > Thermoplasmatota > Penumbrarchaeia > CAZSUE01 > CAZSUE01 > CAZSUE01. The sequence continues at coordinate 723 of CAZSUE010000258.1, forward strand.
CGAACGCGCGGTGGAAGCGTCTCTCGGAACAGTTCCGCACCGGCGGCTCCGCGCCATTTATATCCCCCGCCGCATTATCCTCAGACTCCGCCACCGCGCGCGGCGCCGGTGCCTCGGGACTGGACGCGGCGCTGATCCAGCGCCTCGAAACGCTCGAGCACTATGGGTTCCGCATCGTTGCGCTCGCCGAACTCGAGTCCGTGCTTGCGGACGATGCCTGGGTACTCGATGTGCAGGTGGTAACCGAACGGGAGATTTACGAACTCGATGCGGGCACCGTGCGCGAACTTCGGCTCCCACCGGGCGTTTTGATCACGCCACTGGCGCGCGACCGCGCTCGCGAATGCGGCATCAGCATTGTCCGCGCAAGCGACGCGCGCTCATCCCGAAAAGGACCGGAATGAGCGCACGACAGCAAAGAAAAGGAAAAAGGAACATAGAGTGATCGTATGCAGGTATGTCAGGTGATCGGTACGGTGGTCAGCACGAAGAAGGTGGAGTCGTTGGTCGGGCTGAAGCTCCTTGTCGTCCAGCCAATGGATATCCGTACCGGCGCAACGGAGCCGATCGGCACGCCGGTGGTGGCCGTGGATGCGGTGGGCGCGGGCGAAGGCGAGGTGGTCATCGCCGTGGCGGGCAGTAGTTCGCGGCTGACGAAGGTTACCAAAGACCTCCCTGTGGACGGGACCATCGTGGGCATCATCGATTCCATCGAGGTGGAAGGCGAGCGCGTGTTCGCAAAATACGGCGAATGATCGGGATGATGCGACATGTATAGTATTTACAATTACATTATAACGATGGAGCGACGGGCCAATTGCGGTGATCCGGATGGATATTGATCAAAAGCAAATTGCTGATATTGTCGAACAAGTCTTACGACAGATGACGGGGGAGGCGTCCGCCGCGGGCACAACATCGGCCCGGAGCAACCCTTCCACATCTCCCTCGATTTCTACTTACACCTCAACGGCGGCACCGGTCGGCGGGCTCGCCGACATCGGCGGTGTGCAGGCGCGCGGCGACGACGGCATCTTTCGCACCGTGGACGACGCGGTCGTCTGCGCCGAGGGTGCGCAACAGGCGTTGATGACGCTGACGCTGGAGAAACGCAAGCAATTGATCAGCGCAATGCGCGATGTGGGGATCGACAACGCTGAATCGCTCGCCGAATATACGGTCCGTGAGACCGGTCTCGGGCGGTACAAGGATAAGATCCAGAAGATCCTATTGGCGGCGACGAAGACGCCGGGCACCGAGGACCTCAGCGCGACCACCTACACCGGCGATCGCGGTCTCACATTGGTGGAGGCGGCGCCGTTTGGTGTGATCGGCTCGATCACGCCCACGACGAACCCCGCGCCGACGATCATCAATAACGCGATCAGTATGGTGGCGGCGGGCAACGCCGTGGTGTTCAATCCGCATCCGGGCGCAAAGGGTGTGACCAATAAGACGATCCAGCTCATCAATCGCGCCATCGTCGCCAACGGCGGTCCCAAGTGGCTGCTCAACTCGGTGGCGGAGCCCACCCTCGCCACGAGCCAGGCGATCATGGACCACCCCCAGATCAAGGTACTCATGGTGACCGGCGGCGGTGCCGTGGTCCAGGCGGGGATGACCTGTCCGAAACGGTGTATCGCCGCCGGCCCGGGCAACCCGCCGGTGATCGTGGACGATACCGCGTTCATCCGCAAGAGTGCGAAGGCGATCGTGGACGGTGCGAGCTTCGATAACAATGTCCTCTGCACGGCGGAAAAAGAGGTGTTCGCGTTTAGGAACATCACCGACCAGCTGAAGGAGGCGATGAAGAGCTACGGCGCGTTTGAGATCGACGCGCGCCAGACCGATCGTTTGATCAAACTCGTGCTCGAAAACCCCAGCGGCGAACATCCGGTGGTCAATAAGAAATGGGTGGGGCAAGATGCGAAAAAGATCCTCGCCGCCATCGATCTCAATGTCAGCGACGACACCAGACTGATCATCGCCGAGGTGGATCGCGACACGCACCCCTTCGTGCGTGCGGAGCTAATGATGCCGATTTTGCCGATCGTGCGCGTCGATACCATCGAAGAGGCGCTGGAGAAGGCGAAGATCGCCGAGCACGGGAACAAGCATACCGCATGCATGCATTCTCAGAATCTCGCGAACCTCTCCTATGTGGCACGAAATATCGAGACCACGATCTTCGTCAAGAACGCGCCGTCATATGCGGGGCTTGGGTTTGGTGGCGAGGGGTTCACCACGCTCTCCATCGCCGGTCCCACCGGCGAAGGCCTCACCTCCGCCCGGACCTTTACCCGCCAGCGGCGGTGCATCCTCGTCGATGCGTTCAGGATCGTCTGAGACCCGCCGCGAGGGTATGAAAGAGAGCTGCGAGAACGGAATCATCTATATATAAATAGAGAGAACGAGAGAACGAGAGAACGGAAGAACAAAGAGTCAGTGTCAGTGTCTGTGTCTGTGTCTGTGTCTGTGTCAAAGTCAGTGTCCAGTAGTAATGACCGGTAAACGCGAACGACGAGACGACCGCAACGAGAAGGAGCACTCACCATGGCGAAGAAGGATGCGAAGATGAGCGGCGGTTCCCACGGCGGTGCCGACCGCGCCACGATGCTTGCAGCGATACGCGATGCCGGCGTCGTCGGTGCGGGCGGCGCGGGGTTCCCCACCTGGAAGAAGCTCGATGCCGCGGTCTCCGCGATCATCGCCAACGGTGCGGAATGCGAACCGCTTTTGCAGGTCGACCAGCAGCTCATGGCGCGATACGCCTCGGAAGTGGTCCGCGGTGTGGAGATCGCCATGGAGCTGACCGGTGCCGAACGGGGCGTCATCGCGGTGAAGGCGAAATACAAGCCCGCACTGGCCGCGCTGCGGCGCGCGCTCGACGCCTACGACGACGACGCTGCCGGTACCGATAACGGTACCGGTACTGGTGCCATTACGATCTTCGAGCTGCAGAACTTCTACCCCGCCGGTGACGAACAGGTGCTCGTCTACGAGACCACCGGCAGGATCGTACCCGAAGGCGGGATACCGCTGGCGGTGGACGCGGTGGTCAATAATATCGCCACGCTCATCAATGTCGCACGTGCGGTGGACGGCGGCGAGCCGGTCATTTCGCGCGAGCTCACCGTCGTCGGTGAGGTGAGGAGACCGATTTCGGTGAAAGCGCCGGTGGGCACGCCGCTGATCCGGCTGCTCGACGCTGCCGGCGGTGCGACGGTGACCCCGTTCGCCGCGCTCCTCGGCGGGCCGATGATGGGCGAGGTGCTCACGCCGGAGGAGCTCGAGGAGCGCGGTGTGACGAAAACGGACGCCGGGCTCATCGTGCTCCCGGCCGATCATTACCTCATCACGGTCAAGAACGCGCCGATCACGAAGAAGGTCAAGGATACCATGGCCGCCTGTATTAGGTGTAACCTCTGCACCGAGGTCTGCCCGCGCAATCTACTCGGGCACGCACTGGACCCCGCAAAGATCATGCGCACCATCGCATGGGGCAACACCGAGCGGACCGATGTCCTCACCGGTGCGTACCTCTGTTGCGAATGCGGTGCATGCACCCATTACGGGTGCGTGATGGGGCTCGACCCCTGTAAGATGAATATCGAATTGAAGGCGAAGCTGGCCGAGGCGGGCGTCGAGAACCCGCACCACCGCGACGGGGCCGAACTCGAAGTGCATCCGTACCGCGAGCTGCGCAAACTGCCGCTGGTACGGCTCAAGGGGCGCATCGGGATACTTCAATACGATAGAGCGGCGCCGCTGCAGCCGCCGCTGGTCGATATTCGAACGGTGCGCATACCGCTCCAACAGCATATCGGCGCACCGGCGCAGCCGACGGTTCGCCGGGGCGACCGTGTCGCCGAAGGCGATATGATCGGGCGCATACCGGAGGGCGCGCTGGGCGCGCCCATCCACGCCAGTATCGACGGGACCATCACCGCGGTGACGGCCGACGCGATCGTCATCGACAATGAGCGCGGCGACGAGGGCGGTGCGGGGCGATGAGCCAGCAACGGTGGCCGGGCGACGAGAACGGTGACGATACCGAGCTATATATTACAATAGAGCGTACGGGAGAACAACCGGATGGCTGAGGGAAGTAGAAGTGCCACGGCTGGAAAGAAACCGAGGCGGTCGAACGCGATCGGCGGCATCGAGACCAATAGCGTTGCGCGAGGCATCGAAGTCGCCGATATCATGCTGAAGGCGGCAGAGGTGCGGCTCGTCGTTTCGAACCCGGTCTGTCCGGGCAAATATATCATCATGATCGCGGGAGAGGTGGCGGCGGTGACCGCATCGGTGGAAGCGGGCCGCAGCGTCGCCGGTGCCACACTGGTCGACGACTATATCATCCCCAATATCCACCCGCAGATCACACCCGCGATCACGGGTACGACATTTCCTGAATCGCTCGGCGCTGTGGGGATGATCGAGGTCTTCTCCCTCGCAGCGGCGATCAAGGCCGGCGACGCCGCGGTAAAGGCCGCGGCGGTCGACCTCATCGAGATTAGGCTTGCACGCGCGCTGGGCGGCAAATCGTTCGTGCTCCTCACCGGTGAGGTGGCGGCGGTCCGCGCGGCCATCGAGGCGGGCATCGCGACGACGAAAGAGACGGGGCTCCTGCTTGGGTCCACGATCATCCCGTCGCCGCATCCGGAGCTCCTCAATACGCTCCTATAAGACAGACATTAACTTGAGATAGTAGCAGCGCATACCGAAGAAACCGTCATAAAACAGAAACGACGCATAACGATCCACACTCCATGAGATTGGATCGAATACTACGAGTCGATCAAAAAGAACAGCAACGATACGACGAGGTTGAATGATATGAAAGAAGCATTGGGAATGATCGAGACAAAGGGCCTGGTCGGTTCGATCGAGGCCGCAGACGCCATGGTGAAAGCGGCGAAGGTCACACTTATCGGGAAAGAGCAGATCGGCGGTGGGTTCGTCACCGTCATGGTCCGCGGCGACGTGGGCGCGGTCAAGGCATCGGTCGATGCAGGTGCCGCCGCGGCGCGCGCAGTGGGCGAGCTCGTATCCGTACATGTGATCCCGCGCCCGCACGAAGAGGTCGAAACGATCCTCCCCGGTTCGGAGAAGAAAGGAAAGTAGATCGCACGAGCATCGGCTACTAGCATTGGCTAATAGAGAGGAACAGACTGGTATAGATAACAGCGCACAGTCCATCTCAACATCTCAACATCGCGGCAGCAGCGCTCGGCTCAAAGCCGAGATGCGCGCTCAACGACGCTGGGTCTCATCACTGTATGAGAACCTGCCCCGAGCTGTATGGGTTTGGATATGAGGACGGAAACGGCATGAAGCTGGGCCGGGTGATCGGCAATATCGTGGCGACGATCAAGACCCCCAGCCACGATACGCGCAAGATCATGGTGGTGCAGGGGGTAACGCACACCGGTGAGCCGGTAGGCACGCCGTTCATCGCGCTGGATGCTGCACAGGCGGGCATCGGCGATGCCGTGATCGTGCTCGAAGAAGGGCGCGGGATACGGTCGGTCATGGACCGGAACGACGCCGCCGTGGACGCGTTGATCGTCGGTGTCGTCGATCATGTGGACGCCAACGGCGAGCGCAGTACCCTCCTCGAACCAAGCGAGGGCGACACCGCCACCGTCTCGGCCGCCGCCCAGCGGCGGAGGTAGGAGGTAACGGGCTATGGCCGATGATAGTGATAGCGGTGACCGCCCCGGAAGGGACGCAGTTCGCGCCACCGTGGAAGCGCTGGTGCGTGCCGCATTAGAAAAGCGGCTCGGGAATAAGCTTCAGAACGGGCCGCCGCCACCGACGACGCCGAAGCGCGCCACCGCCGCTGGTACGGCGCGCAGGGAAACAACGGCCGAGGACGCATACGGCGCGTTCGAGCCGGAAGCGCGGTTCCAGTTTTCCGGCCCACCGCCAGCGCCGGTACTCGTCGCAGCGAACTGGAAGATGAACATGCACCGCGCCGCCGCGAAGCAGTTCGCCGCCGCCATTTCTGGCGTGACCCACACCGGCTGCGCGGTGGTGATCTGCCCACCGGCGTATCTCCTCACCACGCTCAATGATGCATTGGGCGGGACCGATATCGCGCTCGGCGGTCAGAACCTCCATCACGAG